>NZ_JABXEO010000004.1:0-214555 GCF_013372585.1 Myxococcus sp. AM010 | reverse complement strand
GGCGTCGTCTGGGCGGGGGGCGGAGCGGGAGGCAACCTCCAGAGCGGCACGACGGCCCAGTTCGCGGATGGGCAGGCCTACCGGGACCAGGCGGTGGTGATTGCCTTGGATGCCCAGGCGCCGATAGGCGTTGGGATTCAGCACGGCTGGTATCCCTACGGCCCACCGACCCAGGTCACGAAGGCCCACGGCGCGACCGCCATCGAGCTCGATTACGAGAGCGCGTTCGAGGTCTACCGGCGCACGGCCGCGAGCCGCGGAGACGCGCTGGACGCGCAGGGCTTCGCCCTCTTTTCGATGACCCACCCGCTGGGGATTCCTCAGGCCAATGGAGAGTTCGTGATTCGCGACCCCATCTCCATCGGCCCCGACGGCTCGGTCCGCTGCGTCGCCGAGATACCTGATGGCTCGTTGATCCGGGTGATGGAGGGAGCGCGCGGGGACCTGATGGACGCGGCCGCGGGTGCGGCCACCCTGGCGCGGAGAGGAACCCCTGGCGCGCTGGGCGGCGCGGTCGTGTTCGATTGCTTCTCCCGCTACCCCATCCTGGGCGAGGAAATCATGGACGAGCTCTCACGCGTCCAGGGCGCGCTCGGGGAGACCACTCCGCTCGTGGGCTGTCTGACCCTTGGCGAGGTGGGGGCCATGGGAGGTGGCGTTCCGCAGTTCCACAACAAGACAGTGGTGGTGCTCGCCCTTCCAGGGTGATGGGACAAGGTCGGACATGGCGGACCCCTGCGAGGACGCGGACCGGAAGCTCACCGAGGAGCGCCTCGCGCTGCTGAGCGTGCTCCAGGAGCTCACCGTCGCGGCGCTCGACCTCTTCGACCCGAGCAAGCCCGCGGACGCCTTCATGGACCGTGTCGCGGAGCGGCTGGGGTGCATGGTCGCGCTCTGGGTCCAGGTGAACGCGCGGGGCCAGGTCGTCCTTCAGGGCGCGAGTGGGCTCTCCGCGGCGTCCCGCCAGCTTCCGCTCCCCGCCCGCTCAGAGTCCGGAGCGAAGCAAGGGCCCGGCGAGGTCAGCCTGCCCTTTCCGGAGCTGGAACTGCCGGGGCTCGTGCGCTGGTCCATTCCCATCATCGGGGCGGACGCGGAGCACAGCGCCAGCGCGCTGCTGCTGTACTTCGACCGCGAGCCTCACCTGCCGCGACAGTACCGGGGCATGGTGGAGCGGCTCGGCGGCGTGCTCCGTACCGCGCTCACGCACCGGCAGCTCTTCACCCGCATCCTGGACAGCGAGCGCGCGCTCCACCAGCAGAAGACGCTGCTGGAGTCCCTGAGCGAAGCCTCCGACGAGGGCATCCTCATCTCCACCCTGGAAGGAAGGGTCCTCACGCACAACCGCCGCCTCGTACAGCTGTGGGGGCTGGAGGAGGAGCTCCTGTCCGCATCCTACGGGGCGTGGGTCCGCGCGGCGGCGGAGCTCGTGGAGGAGCCCGCCCGGTTCACGGCGCGCGCCTTCTTCTTCATCGAGCACCGAGACGCGTCGGGACACGACGTGCTGCGGCTCAAGGATGGGCGGATCTTCGAGCAGTATGACGCCCCGGTGATGAGCGCGGACGGCCTCTACTATGGGCGGGCCGTCTACTTCCGGGACGTCACCGCTCGACAGCGCACGGAACGGGACCTCCAGCACGAGCGGGACTTCAGCTCGGCGGTCCTGGATACAGCCCGCGCGCTGGTCATCGTCCTGGATGCGGAGGGCAGAATCGTCCGCTTCAACCGTGCCTGCCAGGAGATGACCGGCTACGCCTTCGAGGAGGTTCGCGGCGCGCGGTTCTGGGAGCAGCTCCAGGTTCCGGAAGAAGCGGCGCGGGTCGAGCGGGACTTCGCCCAGCTCACCACGGGCCAGGGGCACGAGCAGTACGAGAGCAGCTGGCTCACGCGAGCGGGAGAGCGCCGCCTCATCTCATGGTCCAGCAACGTCCTCCGCGGCCCGACGGGAGCGATTGAGTACATCATCGGCACGGGCATCGACATCACCGAGCAACGCCGGGCCGAGCGGGAGCGAGACCAGACCTTCCTGCGTGAGCAGCAAGCGCGGACCCGCGCCGAGGAGCAGGAAGGGAGGTCCGCGTTCCTGGCGGAAGCCTCGGGACTGCTCGCGGGCGCGCTCGCGCCCGAGGACGCGCTTCGAAGCGTGGCGGCGCTGACCGTCCAGCGGTTCGCGGACTGGTGCGCGGTCGACCTGCTGGACAACGAGCAGGCCCCTCAGCGGCTCGCGGTGGCCCACTCCCAGGCACTGCGGGCCCGGTGGCCCGCGAAGGACGACCACGCGCCACCGGACCTCAATGCCACGCAGGGCCCTGGGCGGGTGCTCCGCCGCGGCGAGCCGGAGTTCTTCCTGGAGGGTTGCGGCTCCACGGCCCTCGGGTGCGGCGGCCTCGAGTTCCAATCCTGTCTGTCGGTGCCGCTGCTCGCGCGTGGCCGGACGCTCGGCGCGCTCACACTCGCCCGGATGGACGGCGAGAGCCGCTATGGCCCGGCCGAGCTCACCCTCGCGCAGGAGCTGGCCCGCCGCGCGGCCATGGCCGTGGACAACGCCCGGCTCTATCAGGAAGCCCAGCAGGCCATTGGCCTTCGTGATGAGTTCCTCTCCGTTGCCTCTCACGAGCTGAAGACCCCGGTCACCTCCCTCCAGTTGTCCGTGCAGGGCTTGCTGCGCCGCGCCCGGTCGGGAGCGCTCCGCGCCGCGCCGGCGGAGACCGTGAGCCAGTCGGTCGAAGGCATCGAACGCCAGGCGTTGCGGATGGCGAAGCTCGTCAACACGCTGCTGGATGTCTCGCGCATCCATGCCGGGCGGCTCGAGCTCGAGCTGGAGGAGGTGGACCTCACCGCGCTGGTCCGAGACATCGCGGCTCGCTTCGCATCCGAGCTGGCCCTCTCCGGCGCCACGCTCCGGGTTCATGCCGACACGCCGATGCCAGGAATCTGGGACCGGTCGCGGCTCGATCAGATTGTCACCAACCTGCTCTCGAATGCGATCAAGTACGGCGAGGGCAAGCCCATTGAAATCCTGGTCACCGGGGACGCCAGGACCGCCCTCCTGGAGGTGAGGGACCAGGGAATCGGCATCCCGGTGGAACAACAGGCGCAAATCTTCCGGGCCTTCGAGCGCGCGGTGTCATCGCGCCACTACGGAGGACTGGGCTTGGGCCTCCACATCGTCAGTCAGCTCGTCGAAAGGCTGGGAGGCGCGGTCCGAGTCCAGAGCGAGGCGGGGCGCGGCGCCACCTTCACGGTCGCGCTCCCCCGCAGCGGACCCGCCGCGCCGCGGCCGGCCCCGGCGGACAGACACCTCGATTCGAACCATGCCTGAGCGCGCGTTCGCGCCCTCCCGTGCCTGGCGCCGCGCTCTCGTCCGCTGAGAAGCCACTGGAGCCTCGCTGCCCGTCCTCGCCGCTGGACGGTTCTCACCTCCGCGCACGGTGTGCGCAGGGCGCCCCGAGGAGAACACCGCTGGCACGCGGGCTGCTCTAGCCCTCCCCGACCTCAGGCGGTCAAGCCGACGAGGCAGCCGCGCCGTGGTGGCGCGATGCGGAGTGTGGAGGTGGATGATGCTGACGGCGGGTAAGCGACTGGCGGTCTTCTCCATTCGCGAGGGCAAGGGCGGGAGCATCTGGGTGCGGGCGGGGAGCGCCTTCGTGAACAAGGACGGCTCGCTCAACGTGTTGCTGGACGTGCTGCCGCTGGACGGGAAGCTGCACGTCCGCGAGGCGGCGGAGAAGCGCGACGCGGCGGGGATGAGCGGGGGCCGCTACGCGGGCGAGCTGGGGCTGGACGCGGCGCCGGTGGGTGGACACTCGTGAGGGCGCTGTGCGCGGTGGTGGTGGGCCTGCTCTTGTGCGGGCCCGGGGTGGCGGGGGCGGCGAAGCTGCGCACGCAGCACACGGGGACGGTCAACCTCAACGAAGCCAGCGCGGCGGAGCTGGATTTGCTGCCGGGCGTCGGTGAGAAGGCGGCGCAGCGCATCATCGCGCACCGCCAGAAGCGGCCCTTCAAACGCGTGGAGGAGCTGGTGCGCGTGAAGGGCTTCGGCAAGAAGAAGTTCCTCAAGCTCAAGGCGCACCTGGCGCTGAGCGGGCCCACGACGCTGCGAGTCGAACAGGTGCCCGCCCCTCCTGAGAGAAAGGAGGTGAGCACGACGAACGACTGAGACGAAAAGCTCCGGCAAGAGGGGCCGCCGCCCGGGATTTCTCTCGTGGCCCGGCGCGGCGGCCCCGTGGTGCAAGGACCCATGAGGGGCAAACAGGGGAGCGCCCCGTGGGAGCGGTAGCCATCCGGGAGTGGATTGGTACCATCCGCCGCCATGAACCGACGCCTGACGAACCTGCTCACCGCGCTGCCTGTCACCGCCGCGCTGGTCGCTCCGCCCGTGCTCGCCTGCACAAGCATGCTGGTCTCCAAGGGAGCCACGGCGGATGGAGCCACCTTCATCACCTACGCCGCGGACGCGCACGAGCTGTACGGCGAGCTGTACTACACGCCCGCGCGCCGCCACGCGCCGGGCGCCATGCGCGACATCATCGAGTGGGACACCGGCAAGTTCCTGGGCCGCATCCCCCAGCCCGCCGCGACGTATTCGGTGGTGGGCAACATGAACGAGCACCAGCTCTCCATCGGTGAGTCCACGTTCGGCGGCCGAGAGGAGCTGGCGGGCCCCGCGGGCATCGTCGACTACGGCTCGCTCATCTACATCGCGCTGGAGCGCGCGAAGACGGCGCGCGAGGCCATCCAGGTCATGACGTCCCTGGTCGCCGAGCACGGCTACGCCTCCAGCGGTGAGTCGTTCTCCATCGCCGACCCGAAGGAGGCCTGGCTGCTGGAGATGATTGGCAAGGGCAAGGGAGAGAAGGGCGCGGTGTGGGTGGCCCGCAAGCTGCCCGACGGGTACCTCTCCGCGCACGCCAACCAGGCGCGCATCGGCACGTTCCCGCAGAACGAGAAGCAGACGACGTTCTACTCGCCGGACGTCATCTCCTTCGCCCGGGCGAAGGGCTGGTTCAAGGGCGCGGACAAGGACTTCAACTTCGCGGAGACGTACAACCCCATCGACTTCGGGGGGCAGCGGTTCTCCGAGGCGCGCGTGTGGAGCATCTTCCGGCGCGCGGCGCCGTCGATGAAGCTGGGCGCGGAGTACGCGACCGGCGCGGCGCCCCAGAAGCGGCTGCCGCTGTGGGTGAAGCCGGACAAGAAGCTGTCCGTGCAGGACACCATGGCGCTGATGCGGGACCACTTCGGGGGCACGCCGCTGGACATGACGAAGGACGTGGGCGCGGGCCCCTACGCGCTGCCGTACCGCTGGCGGCCGATGACGTGGGAGGTGGACGGCAAGCAGTACGTCCACGAGCGCGCCATCTCCACGCAGCAGACGGGCTTCTCGTTCGTCGCGCAGATGCGGGACTGGCTGCCGGCGCCCATTGGTGGCGTGCTCTGGTTCGGCGTGGACGACACCTTCACCACCGTCTACACGCCCATGTACGCCGGCATCCGGCAGGTGCCGCGCAACTTCGCGCAGGGCGTGGCCAGCCGCGGTGAGTTCTCCTGGGACTCCTCCTTCTGGGTGTTCAACTGGGTGTCGAACCAGGCCTACGGGCGCTGGAGCGACATGGTGAATGACGTGCAGAAGGAGCAGGGCGCGCTGGAAGGCCAGTTCCTCGCGGACCAGGCCGACATCGAGAAGCGCGCCCAGGAGCAGTTCAAGCGCAGCCCCGAGGAGGCGCGCCAGTACCTCACCGACTACTCGCTCCAGCAGGGCGAGAAGGTCCACGCCCGCTGGCGCAAGCTCGGTGAGACGCTGCTCGTGAAGTACATCGACGGCAACGTGCGCGATGAGATGGGCAAGGTGAACCACCCCAAGTACCAGGAGGCCTGGTACCGCCGCATCGTCCAGGAGAATGGCAAGGCGCTGCAGATGCCCGCCAAGCCCGCGGCGCCCGCGCCCGCTCCCGCCCAGAAGCCGGCGCCCAAGCCCACCGTGGCCCCCGCGCCGTAACACCCCGTCCGGGAGCGGGGAGCCCTCTCCCCGCGCCCCGGCCGGCGCTGCGTCCCGTGCGCATCAGCCCAGGCATCCGTCATCGGGCTGATGATTCCTGCTCCACCCCCTCCGGACACAACCTCGGCCACACCGGCACCGAGAATGGGGAACAAGCGCACATCAACCTCCTGGCACTCACCAGGAGGAGGGGGACAGAGCCATGGGTCGCATCACGAACAACACGACGACGAAGACGACCAGCATCACGCCCACCCGGACGACCGGCACGCCGCCTCCGCCGCCTCCGCCGAAGACGTCCGCGGCGCCGTCGACGTCGACGGGCATTCCGACGCCGCCGGATGCCTTCGTGTCCGGCACGCCCACCAACACGGTCCGCACCCCGAGCCTCACGTCGCCGCCCCCGCCTCCCTCGCTGGGCGGCGCGAAGGCGCCCGTCACCACCACGCCGACGACAGTCCCCGTCGCGGTCGGCCCCGCCGTCCTCCGGGCTGACTCGGTCATCGCGCCCTTCGTGGCCCTGGGGGTGCCCCGGGGCGCCATCAAGAGCATCAGCGACGGCGGCTTCTCCGCGCTCCAGGGCCTGCAGCGCAGCCAGGGTGACGCCAGCTCCGCCGACTTCGCCACCCTCAAGGCGGAGGTCGGCCCCAAGGCGGACCTCATCCGCGCGGTGTTCGCCCAGGGCGGGCCGCACGTGAAGGCGGGTGACGCGGAGCGCGTCAAGCTGGCCAACGTGTTCAACGAGGGCTTCACCGTGGACGCCACCACGGTGGAGAACTACCGCAAGCAGATGAGCGTGCTCACGGAGGGGAAGTTCGAGCCCTACGTGGAGATGGCGAACACCCACCTGACGCAGAACCAGAAGGACTACCCGAAGACGGCCACCAGCGTGGCGAACATCAACGGGCTCTCCGACGAGGGCAAGGTCTCCATCTACAAATACACACAGGAGAAGTTCAAGCCGTACAACGGCCAGGTCCTCTTCCCGCTGGCAAGAAATGGCGCCGGCCCGACGACGCAGGCGCTGCGCAACAACCTGGATGGCATTGCCGTCACCCGCGCGGCCCTCAACGAGCTGCCGAAGTTCCAGGGCACCGTGTTCCGCGGCGACAGCAAGAAGTACTACGACGCCTACACGAAGGACGCCGTCATCACCCGGGATGCCTTCACCAGCACGGCGAAGAACCCGGACGCGAAGTTCGATGGCGACGCCATCCTCGAAATCCGGACCAAAACGGGCCGCGACATCCAGGGCGCCTCGCTCAAGCCGGGTGAGGAGGAGGTGCTCATCCCGCCCGGCGCCACCTTCAAGGTCCTGGACCGGGACGACACGGGCTCCATCCTCCGGCTCACGCTCGAGGAGCTCTGAGCGCTCGCTCGCCTGGCACCCGGCCTTCAGGGCGGGGGGCTTGACGTCCTGTTCGCGAGCGGTCAACAGCCAACGGTTTTTCAGCAGCAGGTCGGACGGCGACGCGATAGACCTGCTGCGACTCAAACCATTGGCTTGAGACACGGAGGCAGCAGGTGACGGCAGAAGAATCCCCGAAGGACCCGGCAGGAGCGCCGCTGGAACCCCACGAAGGTGAGCGGACCTCCAAAGGCCCCCCCCTCGGTGAAGTGCTCGAATTCATGCGCCTGCTCTGGGCCGTGGACCACGGGCTCCAGTCCACGTCGAAGCGCATGGAGTCCTCGCTGGGACTCACGGGTCCGCAGCGCCTGGTCATCCGCCTGGTGGGGCGCTTCCCCGACATCACCGCGGGCATGCTCGCGCAGATTCTCCACGTCCATCCCAGCACCCTGACGGGCGTGCTCAAGCGCCTGGAGAAGCGGGGCCTGCTGGAGCGCAAGTCCGACCCGCTCGACGGGCGCAAGGCGCTGTTCTGCCTGACGGACGAGGGGCGCGCGCTCGACATCCCCTCCGAGGGCACGGTGGAGTCGGCGGTGCAGCGCGTGCTGGCGCGCCTCTCGCGGCCTCGCATCATCGCGACGCAGGAAGTGCTCACCGCCCTGGCCCAGGAGCTGGGCGGCGTCCCCATGCCCGAAGTCGAGTTCGACGAGGCGGGCGCCCGCAAGCAAGTCGTTCGATGAGCCGGTGGCCCGCCCGCTCGACCGCGTTACCTCCCGGACCCTCGCCCTTGTATCTCCTTCCAGCGTCAGACACCCGGAGCCCTTTGAACGGGCTCCTGGGTCGTTATGCTTCGCAAGAAGGGGGAGGCTGCTAGAAAATCGGGAAATAGGCCGCCCTCCCAGGGGTTGCCTCGCCACTGAGCGGACAGGACAGCGTGAACCTCGACACACCTCAGACACCAGGCCCCGAGCTCCCGCCTCCGCCCCCGCCGTCACCTCCCGCGTCACAAGCCCATACTCCCCTGGAGGCCCCGGGCGTGGAGGCGTTGCTCGCCACCGTCCAGGGCCGGCAGCGCCGGTTCCTGTGGCTCCAGGGCTTCATGCTGGGCGTGGCCACCGCGTGCCTGCTGCTGGTCGCCGGAGGCTTCCTGGCGCTGGTGGCGCCGCGCGCGGGCGCGTCCCTGATGTGGACGGCGCTGCCGTTGGGCGTGGCGGTGGCTTGCGTCTTCGGCCTGTGGCTGGCCCGCCGCCGCGTGGGAGACGACATCCTCACCGCGCGGCTGGTGGGCGAGAAGCGCCCGGAGCTGTCGCTGGATGTCCTCGCCGGGGTGGAGCTGATGCGCGAGCCGGACGCGCCGGGCAGCGGCTCTCCGGCGCTCGCGCGCGCCTTCCTGCGGGAGCTGGACACGCGGGCGCGCACGGTGGATGTCCGCACCGTGGTGGACAGCCGCCCGGTGCGTTACGTGGCCCTGGGCGCGGGCAGCGCGCTGCTGGTCCTGCTGGTGTTGATGGTCGTGCTCGGTGACCGCTGGTCCGCTGGCATCGCGCGCATCCGCGAAGTGGCGGCGAGCCCCAAGACCCAGGCCCAGGTGGAGCCCATCACCGGAGACATCGAGCTGACGTACCGCTACCCCGCGTACACGGGGCTGGCGCCGCGCACGGTGCCCGGAACGAACGGCGACATCAGCGCGCCGGCGGGGACGGAAATCCTGCTGAAGACGCGCTCGGACCGTCCGGTGGAGCGCGCGGAGCTGGTGGTCAACGGCCAGGCGCTGCCGCTGAAGGTGACGGGCAACCGCGACTTGGAGGGCGGCTTTGTCGCGAAGCAGTCTGGCCACTACCGCTTCGCCTTCTACGGCGCGCGGGACAAGGCGCTCGCGGTGGGGCCGGACATCGCCCTCACGGTGGAGGCGGACAAGGCGCCCGAGGTGTCGCTGCTGACGCCCACGGTGGAGCTGGAGGTCGATCCGGGCGACCAGGTGATGCTCAAGTACGAGGCGTCGGATGACTACGGGCTGTCCGGCATGGCGCTCGTGTTCCGCGCGCCCGGCGCCCAGCAGGAGACGCGCGTGCCGCTGCCGCGCGAGGACGGCCGGCGCCACCGGGGCACGTATTCGTGGAGCCTGGGCAACCTCAAGCTCGACCCGGGTGACCGGATTACCTACTACGTGGAGGCGCAGGACAACGACGCGGTGGAGGGCCCCAAGAAGGGCGTCAGCCGCACGCAGGTGCTGCGCGTGTACTCCGCGGCCGAGCACCGCCGCGCCGCGCTGGAGAAGGCGGAGCAGCTGTGGGGCCGGATGGTGGACCACCTCGCGGACCGGCTGGAAGGCCCGGAGCGCGCGAGGCAGAAGGACCCCCAGGCCATCACCGCCGGGGCCACGGTGGACACCAGCGGGGAGAGCCTGGTGGCGGACATGAGGACGCTGGCGCAGGAGTTGGCGCGCGAGCGCGACGTGCCCACCGAGCTGGTCTCCGCGCTGAGCAACATCTCCGAGTCCCTGGGCAGCCACATCCGCGGCACCGCGGAGCTGCGCCGGCTCTACCTGCGCACCCAGCGCGCCCGCGGCGAGGACTGGGGCACGGGCAACCGCCTCACCGCCGTGGTCAACGAAGAGATAACGGAGCTGGAGAAGGACATCCTCTACCTGGAGTCGCTGCTGGACCGGCAGAAGCTGGAGGCGCTCCAGGAGATGGCCAAACAGCTGTCCAACGAGCGGCGCGAGCTGGCGAACCTCATCGAGCAGTACAAGTCCAATCCAGACGAGGCCTCGCGGCAGGCGGTGATGGAGCAGCTCCAGCAGCTCAAGTCCCGCATCCAGGAGCTGATGCAGCGCATGGCGGAGATGCGCAAGGGCATCCGCGACGAGCACCTCAACGCCGAGGCCCTGTCCGAGATGATGAAGGACCAGGACATGCGCGGCGCGCTCGACGACGTGGAGAAGCTGATGCGCGAGGGCAAGGCGGACGAGGCCCTGGCGAAGCTCCAGGAGCTGGGCATGCAGATGGAGGAGATGCTGGAGAACCTGGACCAGGCCGGCGACGAGTTCGGCGGCGAGCAGCACCCCGAGCTGGCGGAGAAGTTCGGCGAGTTCATGGAGGAGCTGCAGGGCACCGTGCAGGAGCAGCAGCGCGTCGCGGACCAGACGAAGCAGCTCCGCGACCAGGGGCGCTCGCAGAACCGCGAGCGGCTGGCGGAGAAGGGCGAGGCCATCAAGGACAGCCTGATGCGCAAGGTCCAGCAGGCGCAGGAGGACTACAAGGCGTTGGAGCCCAGCCAGCTCAACAGCCGCGCCGCGCGTCCGCTGGAGGAGGCCCAGGCGGAGCTCGAGAACGTGGAGAACGCGCTGAAGGTGAACGACTACGACCTGGCGGCGGAGGCGGCGGCCCGGGCGGAGGACGCGGCCCGGCAGCTGGCCATGATGGGCGAGCAGCAGCGCCATCTGGACGAGATGTTCGGCAACCCGGAAGAAGTGGTGAAGCAGTCCACGGAGCTGGCGCAGCGCCTCAACCGGGACGCGCGCAACGTGTCGGAGGTGAACCGGCAGCTCCAGTCGCTCTTCCCGCCGCCGGGCTCGCAGCTGTCACAGCAGGAGAAGCAGCAGCTCCAGCAGCTGGGCGAACAGCAGTCGCAGCTGGAGGAGCGCGCGCAGGGCCTGCGTCAGCAGATGGAGGAGATGCAGCAGATGGCGCCCATCTTCGGCGAGGAGGCCACGCAGCAGCTGGAGGGCGCCGGCCAGCGCATGGGTGAGGCCGCGCGGCGGATGCAGGGCAAGGACCCGGGCCGTGGCTACGGCGAGCAGCAGGCGGCGCTGGAGGGCCTGCGCCAGTTCCAGCAGCAGATGCAGGAAGGCCAGCGCGGCGGCAAGGGCGGGCTCCCGCTGCCCATGGGCATGGGGCGCCGCCAGCAAGGCAACGGGAGAGACCCGAAGCAGAAGGTGGAGCTGCCGGACGAGGATGCCTTCCAGGCGCCGAAGGAGTTCCGCAAGGACCTGCTGGACGCGATGAAGCAGGGGGCTCCGGAGAAGTACCGGGAGCAGGTGAAGCGCTACTACGAGGAGCTGGTGAAGTGAGCCGCCACGCGCTGAAGCATCCTTCCGGATTCGGGGCGCTCGTCACGGCGCTGGCCATGGGGCTCCTCTGCGTGCCCCAGGCGGCGTGGGCGCAGGCCAGCTCGCTCAAGGACGAGGTGAAGGCGCGGCTGGAGCGCGTGGAGACGGCGCTGGACGACTGGGACGTGCCCGGCGCCCGGCGCGAGCTGTCCGGGGTGGAGCAACTCCTCCCCGCCGACGTGGAGCCCCTGAAGTACTTCCAGGGCCGGGTGGCCTTCGAGGAGGGCCGCTACGACGACGCGGTGGCGCTCCTGGAGGGCGCCCACATCGAGGACAAGCCTGGCAGCTACCTGCGGCTGGCCAAGGACACGCGCGCCATCACCCGGGAGCACGAGCGCGCGGAGAGCGAGCACTTCATCTTCCAGTACCCCAAGGGGAAGGAAGCGGTGCTGGTGCCCTATGCGCTGGAGACGCTGGAGGGCATCCACCGGGCGATGAAGGAGGACCTCGGCTGGACGCCGCCGGGCGGCAAGATTCGCGTGGAGGTAGTGAGCAACGCGCGCGAGCTGTCGAAGGTGAGCACGCTGACGGAGAAGCAGATTGGCACCACGGGCACCATCGCCATCTGCAAGTTCAACAAGCTGATGGTGACCAGCCCCAAGGCGGTGGCGCGCGGCTACGACTGGCAGGACACGCTGGCGCACGAATACATCCACCTGGTCATCAGCCAGATGAGCCGCAACACGGTGCCCATCTGGCTGCATGAGGGGCTGGCCAAGTTCCTGGAGTCGCGCTGGCGCGGCAAGGCGGGGCTGGCGATGACGCCCTCCACGCAGGCGCTGCTGGGCAAGCGGGTGAAGGCGGACACGCTCATCCCCTTCGAGAAGATGCACCCGTCGATTGCGCTGCTGCCCACGGCGGAGGACGCGGCCACCGCGTTCGCGGAGGTGTTCTACGCCATCGACTACGTGCACAGCGTCAAGGGCACGGCGGGCCTGCGCGCCATCATCCAGGAGCTGAAGGCCGGGCAGAAGGACCGCAAGGCGGTGGAGGCGGCCATGGGGATGCCCTTCGCCCTCTTCGAGAAGTCCTGGCTGGCGCACATCAAGAAGCAGCCCTTCCCCACCGAGCTGTTGCCGCGCGAGGACCGCGTGGTGCTGAAGGAGAACGCCAAGGGCAAGGTGAAGGACGACAGCGAGAAGAAGGGGCGTGAAATCTCCTTCGGCGACTTCCAGGAGGTGACGGAGGTGCCGGCGCGCAAGTTCGCGCACCTGGGCGAGCTCTTGCGCGAGCGCAACCGCGTGAAGGCCGCGGCGGAGGAGTACGCCAAGGCGCACGAGCTGGTGGGCGACAAGTACGAATCAGTGTCCAACAAGTACGCGTTGGCGCTGCTGGAGCTGCGGCGGCTGGACGAGGCGGAGCGCGTGCTACGCGGCAGCCTGCGCGTGCACCCGGGCTCACCTTCGACGAACGTCCACCTGGGCCGCATCCTGCTGTACCGGAAGGACTACCCGAAGGCGAAGACGGCCTACCTGGAGGCGCTGGCGTCGGACCCGTTCGACCCGGAAATCCACCTGGCCCTCACCCGCATCCACGGCTCCATGGGCGAGACGGCGCTGGCGGGCCGCGCGCGGCAGGCGAGCGCGCTGCTCACGGGCCTGAAGGCCGAAGAGGTGGACCGCGTGGCGCAGCAGTTCCTGCAGGACGAGGGCGGCCTGTCGGAGATGAACGTGTCGGGCACGTCGGACACGGAAGCGCCGAAGGAAGCGGCGCGGCCCGAGAAGCCGGACGCGGGGAACTGAGACTCTTCGCGTTGCGAGGCAAGCTAGAGTCTAGCCGGTTGCTGAAACGCTTTGGGCAGAATGCCGTCGGCTATAGTACCCAGCCGCCAGCGCCAAAGAACCAGCCCGCACACAAAAATCAAAACTGAGCCAGACCAGTGAACTACGGCTGATGCCGACAATTCGTCGGTCGGCACCAGCCAACTTCCCGCGCTCACCGCCTAGATTCGCCCCATGCTACGGCTGCCCCAGGTAGAGCAGATATAGCGCCCACATCAAGGTCACGACGGTCGCACTTCCGCCAAGTCCAATCACTTGGAGCCGATGTGCGGCCATCTGCTTCTCGGCCATTCGCATGTGGATTTCGTACAACGCCCAGAGGCACGTCAGCAGCGCGCAGCCACCGCCCAGCCCCCAATACAAGAGCTTCAGAACCGACATTCGGCACACCTTTCACTAGGGGTGGCCTCGGACATCGGATTGCGTGTCGCGAAGTGCCGAGGTACCTCCCCTGATTTCAACCGCTTGTGTCTGTGCTACATGCTTCCCATGTCGCCTTTTGTGCTACCTCCTTTCAAGTAGCTTGCGAATCTGCCTCACCCAGTCCATGTTTGAGCTGCGTGTCGCGAAGTGCCGAGGCACTTCCGCAATTCGAGGGGCGTCCACCTGCCAGTGGGCGCCCTTCGTTTTTCACTCGCAACTATTGGGCGGGCTACGAAGCAAGCTATGGGGGGGTTCCCAACCTGTCAACGCGAGATCTAGCGCCCACGCCGGCATGGTCCTTGCATTCTATGATCGATTCGCCCTCCGATTTTGTGCAGTTGCTTAGCCATGTACTGCGAGGAGTCTAGGGATGCGATGTATGCCTCCCCTGGAATCCAACCTCGACGGCAGGAAAAGGCCCCATGTTCTGCATCTAGGGCCAATCACCAACCCAGGCAACACATGTGTTGCGACAACTATACGCCTATGGCGGCACATGTAGCGTCACGCCTTCGCAAGCGAGCGTAACCACTGGAAGACGGCTACTGCTCCTCCTCCCCCGGATTTCTTGAGACCTCTCCCCTGGAGATAGCCTGAAGTTCCTCAGGTTTCGTGGAGCCCCACCAACTGTGGGAAAAGGGCCCCATGATGCCGAAGTCACGCCCCCCCCTTAACCGCCGGAGTTCCGTAAGCGGGTCGTCGAACTGATGAAGGCCGGCCGGTCCGGCAAGAGTCTCGCAAGAGAGTTCAGTTGTACCGAGCAGAGCATCCGCAACCGTAAGAAGCAGTTGGAGGGCAGCTGCAGTGGCGCCCCCAACAGCAATGGCGAGAGCAGGCCAGCTCCCAGGGCGAGCAGTGTCGCCTCGGGTGAGCGCGCCGAGTTCGAGCGACTGCGGCGCGAGGTGCGGGTGATGCGCGAAGAGCGCGACATCCTAAAAAGCTGCGGCCCAGTTCGCGCAGGAGTCCGTGGCGATGCCCAAGCGGCGAACCGACGCGTGAAGGCGGACCCAGGTCGTGTCCCTATAAGTGTGTAGATGGTGAGGAGGGACGAGCGGGAAAGAGGGAAGCTCCTCGATGAAACCAACCGAGACGGTCTCCCCCTGGCAGGGGAGCCGAGGAGATCCCTGACGTGGACGATACCGAGTTCGAATCCCCCGCGCACGAAGAGGTGCAGGCCGACCTGCGAGCGCTGTTTCGAGGCGCCATTCGGATGACGCTGGAGGAAGAGGTACCGGAGCTGGTGGGGGCTGGCCGGTGGCAGCGGATGGTGGGCCAGGCGGACGTGCATAGCGGCAGCTACGTGCGCACGTTGGTGACGACAGCGGGAGCTGTGGAGATGACGGTGCCGCGCACCCGGCACAGCGGCAGCGCGGGGGAAGTGCTGGGGCGCTACAAGCGTCGCAGCGCGGAACTCGACGAGGCGATTACCAGCGCGTACGTGCAGGGCGTCTCCACGAGGAAAATGGGCAAGGTGACGCGCGCGCTCATGGGGCAGACTCAAGGCGCTGCGTACCCAGCCCCTTACCCAGGCCTACCTGTACCTGGATGCCACCTTCCTTGACGCCAGGTGGGCACGCACGGTGCAGAACGTCTCCGCCCTGGTGGCCTACGGCGTGGGCGAGGATGGGCACCGGCACCTGCTGGCCGTCACCCTGGGCGGCAGCGAGTCGGCGGATTCCTGGTTGGACCTGCTTCGCCAGTTGCTGGAGCGTGGGTTGAAGGGCGTGCGGCTCGTCATCGCCGATGGGCACGCGGGACTATCGGCCGCCGCCCGCCAGGCCCTGCCAGAGGCGCGGTTGCAGCGCTGCACCGTGCACCTCACCCGGAACGTGCTCGCCAAGGCCCCCTGGAGGCTGCGTGGGCGCCTGGGCAAGGAGACGTCCGCCGTCTTCGAGGCCCCCAACCTCCAGGACGCCAGGAAGCGGCTGGAGGCCCTTGCGCAGGGGCTGGGGCGTCACCTGCCAGAGGCCATGGAGTGCCTCCGCGAGGGCTTCGCCGCCGCCACCTGCTTCTTCGCCTTCCCTAAGGCCCACTGAAAGCGCCTTCGCAGCACCAACGGACTGGAGCGCCTCAACGGCGAGGTGAAGCGCCGCATCCGCGGTGTCGGCGCCTTCCCGGACCGCGCCAGTGCGCTGCGCCTCATCACCGCCGCCGCCCTTGAAGTCACCGGAGTCTGGGATGACCGCCGCTACCTCGACATGTCCCTGCTGAATTCAACCGCCGATTTCTGCGCTTGGCGGCCGATTTTCCGGGGGTGGGAATGCCTCTCAGGGCTAAGCAAATTGTGAGTAGGCCCTTACGAGAAGAAGCACCGCGCTGCCGCTTGAGGGCGAAAGCGCGGAACACTTTGCGGAACCGGGGCAACGTCAAAGCAATGCCGCACAACAGATGGAGCGAAATTGACCCATCGAAACGTGTCAGCCGATCACCTATGATGGTGCATAGGCAACGTGAACTCTTGCTTCGAATTCACCCATGAATGGGGGGGACACAGATGTCACTGGACTGGACCACACTGCTGTGCATCAAGAGACTTCGAGAGATCGAAGGTGGCAGTCCCTCGCAACCAACCACCGGTGACGACCGCTCCGCTTTCGATCGCGACTACGACCGCGCCATATTCTCGACGCCTGTCAGAAGGCTTCAGGACAAGACTCAGGTCTTCCCTCTGGACCCCAATGACGCGGTGCGGACGCGCCTCACCCACTCCATGGAAGTCTCCACGTTAGCCCGCGGACTCGCACGCGGAGCGGCTCGCTGGATGCTAAACGAGAAGCATCTGAAGGATGCCGACCAAGCACTCGAATTCGAGTCCATCGCTGCCACGTGCGGCCTCATTCATGATTTAGGAAACCCTCCTTTTGGACACGCTGGGGAACGAGCTATCAGCAGCTGGTTCGACAAGCGCTTGAAACACAATAAAGACTTTTTTACGGGCCTCGGGGACGAATCCACCGAACTCGGACAGCAGCTTCGAAATGACTTCCTCTATTTCGAGGGAAATGCACAGACCTTGCGCATAGTATCCAGACTTCAACTCCTGGCAGATACGCATGGCCTCAACCTGACTGTAGGAACGCTATCTGCGGCTATGAAGTACACAGCCGCCTCCCATGAATTGGTGGAGAAACAGCCTCACGAACGAACAAAACCTGGCTACTTCGCTTCGGAGAATGTCATTGTTCAGACGGTCCGTAAACACGCCGGAACCGACGCCATGCGGAACCCCATTGCTTATCTCGTTGAGTCCTGCGACGACATGGTCTACGCGACCGTGGACATTGAAGACGGCGTCAAGAAAGGCATCATTAGTTGGAGTGGACTTAAGAAGGCACTCCTTGATGCGGCAGACTCCGACGAGAAGGCAATCGAAGCAATCCAAGTCCAGATCGCCAAAACCGAGAATTACATCAACAAGGCTCGAAAGCGACCTACCGGTAAGTCACTCGACGAAGCCCATGCTCAGTACTTTCGAACGCTAATCATTGGTGAGACCAAGGTCGCAGTCCTTAAGGCCTTCCAGCACTACTACTCCGACCTCATGGAGCGGCGCCCGATTGACGGAGGTGAACTTATCCCACTAAGCGCAGCCTCGGCGCTCATCAAGGCTTGCAAAAAGGTGGGGCGTACGCACATCTACACTTCGGAAGAGACTCTTCGACTGGAGACGATGGGACGAAACATCCTACACGACCTGATGGACATCTTCTGGGAGGGAGCCTCGGCATACCCATTGCCCACCGCTCCTGAAAAGCACGAGGAGGAACTCAAGGAATTCAGGAAGAGCCCCGAGGGAAAGATCTACCGCCTGCTCTCGGAAAACTACCGAACAGCCTTCGAATCCGCCATAACGGAGAAGCGACTCCCCCCGCTGTACCACCGCTTCCAACTCGTAACCGACTACGTGTGCGGCATGACCGACACGTTTGCGTGTAAACTCCACAGCCAACTTACGCATGGATAGCGCCGTCACTAGAGATCCAGAAGGCGTCCTCCGAAGGAGGCTGAGTGACTTCATCACTCGCAGGTGGCTCTGGCATCGGGCCATTAACACCCTCCTTAAGACCTTTCGGGCGCAGGACTGGACGGTCTTCGTCTTCGGCGGAACGCTGCGCGACCTGCTAGCGCTGAAGACCAGCTCGGTCCCTCGCGATCTGGACCTCGTTGTCGCGGGAGCCACTCGGGAACAACTCCAGCGCGAATTCTCCAACGAGGTGGTCCGCGTCAATCGCTTCGGCGGACTGCACCTACTCGTTCACCGGGTCCCTGTCGATATCTGGCCTCTGGAGTCTACCTGGGCGTTTCGGCAGGGGCTCGTTCAGGGCGGCGACTTTGGGGATCTACCGAAGACTACCTTCCTCAATGTCGAGGCAGTGGCAGCAGAATTCGATACACGGCCTGGCCGCGCCCGAAGGGTCCACGGAAGCACATTCTTCCGTGCCGTACAGGAGCGAGTGTTGGACATCAACCTAGAAGAGAACCCCTATCCAGGATTGTGCGTTGTCCGATCGCTAGTCATGGCTCGAAAGCTCGATTTTTCCCTGGGCCCCCAGCTGACTCGATTCATTGCGCACCATGGAACCCGCACGGCACTTGAAGAAATGGAGGCCGTGCAGCTCTCACACTATGGCCATGTCCGACTCAACCGCAACCATCTTCACGGTGTTATCCAGGTAATGAGTACCCGAGCTCGCTCGCTTCGCCCCAAGCCGGTTAGGCTCCCTCGCGCGCATCAACTTGGATGGACCTTTCAACCGCCCACCGCGATTCAGAGCCCCAGTCAGCTTGACTGGTATACTGAGTGATGTGAGCGTCGCTTACGGGGAAACGCGTCCCCTCAAGCTATTACCTTCGTAGCAACCAGTGCGCGAGCAAATACACCGGGGCCTTTGCTCCGTTCGCCCCCATGCCTAGCTTCCCGCACGGGAGGCTCGATGGAAGTCGGATCCATCATCTCGCTCGCCGCCCAGCTCATGGAGTGGGCGGGCGTAGGCAGCATGGTGCTGGGGGCCGTGCTCGCCCTCGTCTTGCTCGTCACGGGCAAGCCGCTCCCCGCGGGTGAAACCTACCGCCGCTTCCGGCTGAACCTGGGCCGCGCAATCCTCCTGGGCCTGGAGTTCCTCGTCGCCGCCGACATCATCCGCACCGTCAGCCAGCGGCCCACGTTGGATGGCGTGCTGGTGCTGGGCCTCATCGTCCTCATCCGGACCTTCCTCAGCTTCACCCTCACCGTGGAGCTGGAGGGACGCTGGCCCTGGCAACACCGCGAGGACATCGCCGACCCTGGTCATCCTCCGCCAACGTCGTCCACCCCGCAGCGCCACCTGCCGCCCTCGCCCGACCCGCCACGTCCGGTGAAGCACTGAACGCAGCGGGTCGGCCACCTGGGCAGCGACACCGTCCTCCGCCGCACCCTGCCCTCCCCCCGCGTGAAGTGGCGCACGAACACGTCCTCACATGCCGTGCATCTCGCGCCAACGCCGCTCCAACGTGCGCGCCCGCATTCCCCCACACAAGGAGCAGCACTTCATGAAACATCCCCTCCCGGGGCTCGTCCTCGTCGCCTCGCTGTTCACCCAGGGCGCGTCCTTCGCCCAGTCCGGCATGCCCGACAGCCCGCCCTCCCAACAGGACACGGTGTCCGTTCAAAAAGGCATGGCCACCTACCGCGGCTACACCGCCCCCACGGACGAGAAGGCGCTGCTCGACCGGCTGCACCTGGCGAACCAGCACGAAATCAAGACGGGCCAGCTCGCCCAGCAGCGCTCGCAGAATCCGGACGTGAAGGCGTTCGGCACCATCATGATGAAGGCGCACACCGCGCTGGACCAGAAGCTCACGTCCTACGCGCGCAGCAAGGGCCTGAAGCTGGCGGAGACGCCCAAGCCGATGAACGACGCGGAAGAAGCCTCCATGGCCAAGAACAAGGCCACCCAGGAGCAGCTCCAGGTCATCCGCGGCGCCCCCTTCGACTCCGCCTATCTGGCCTCGCAGGTCGCGGGACATGACGCCGTCCTGGGCATGGTCCTCACCGCCCAGAAGGCCATGCCCAAGGCCACGCCCGAGCTCGCCGCCATGCTCCAGGACCTCAGCAAGCAGGTGCCCGCTCACCGCCACCAGGCCTGGTCCATGCTGGGCAAGCTGGAAGGCGACACGGGCGTGGGCGGCTCCGGCCCGGCGCACGAAGCTCCGCCGAAGCCCTGACCCGACGCGCGGCGCGCGCTCCCACGCCGTACTCCCCTGAATCCCGATGATGAAGCCGGGGACGCGCACGGGGCATGATGGCTCGCATGATGCCTCGGACGCTGACCCTGACCTTCGCCGTCACCGTGAGCGCGCTGCTGACCGGCTGCTTCAGCGACACGGACACCCTCTGCGAGAAACGGAAGGAGTGTTTCTCGGACACGCTCGACGTCCAGTCGTGCGAGGACGACCTCAGGGCCTGGATGGAGCGGCAGGACCAGGACCGCCGCCGGGACAAAGTCGCCGAATGCGCGGACTGCCTCGGCAGCCACACCTGCTCGCAGATTCGCACCGCCTGCATCGGCGCCTGCATGGGCGTTCCCTGAGGCATGAACGACAGCGGGGCCCGCACCTCACGATGCGAGCCCCGAGTCCTACGACATCACGCGGTGACTACTTGCGCGTCCACTGGTCCAGCCAGCCAAGGACTTCGTCGTGCCACTGCACGCTGTTGGCCGGGCGCAGCACCCAGTGGTTCTCCTCCGGGAAGTAGAGCAGCTTGGAGGGAATCCCCTTCCGCTGGAGCGCCGTGAAGGTGCCCAGGCCCTGCGTCTCCACCACGCG
Organism: Myxococcus sp. AM010; assembly: GCF_013372585.1. Lineage (NCBI taxonomy): Bacteria > Pseudomonadati > Myxococcota > Myxococcia > Myxococcales > Myxococcaceae > Myxococcus > Myxococcus sp. AM010. The sequence continues at coordinate 194,090 of NZ_JABXEO010000004.1, read as the reverse complement.
GAAGTCCTGCCCGCCGTGGATGACCATCATCGGCGTCTTCCACTTCGCGACGTGCTCAATCGGGTTGTGCTTGCTGTAGCCCTCCGGGTTCTCCCACGGCGTGCCCTTGTGCTCCCACTCCGGGAACCACAGCTCCTCGGTGTCGAAGTAGCCCATGCGCTCGTCGAGGATGCCGTCGTGGTTCACCAGGCACTTGAAGCCGTCCGGCCAGTTACCGGCAATCCAGTTGATCATGTACCCGCCGTAGCTCGCCCCCAGCGCGCACATCTTGTCCTTGTTGATGAAGCTGTAGCGCTTGAGCGCCGCGGCCAGGCCCTTCTGCAGGTCCTCGAACGGCTTGCCACCCCAGTCATCGGAGATGGAGTCGGTGAAGGCCTGCCCGTAGCCGGTGGAGCCGTGGAAATCGACCATGACGGCCACGTAGCCACGCCCCGCGTACACCTGCGGGTTCCACCGGTAATGGAAGTGATTGCCGAACGAGCCCTGCGGCCCACCGTGGATGAGGAACGCCAGCGGGTACTTCTTCTTCGGGTCGAAGTTCACCGGCTTCACGACGTACGCGTGGACCGTCTCGTTGTTCCAGCCGGGGAACGAGAACTGCTCGAAGGCGCCGAAGCGGATGCGGGCCAGCGCGTCCTGGTTCACCTGGGTGAGCTGGCGCGAGGCCGAGCCATCCACGTTCATCACGTGCAGGTCCGCGGGAGAATCCAGGTCGTCATACACATAGACGAGCCGGCCTCCGGCGGCCGGCTGCGGCGCGCCCGCGGCGCCATCCTTCGTCAACTGGGTGGGCTTGCCCGTGGCCACGTCCAGCGCGAAGACAGGCTGCTGGCCCACGTGCCCGGCGCTGGCGAAGAGCGTCTTGCCGTCCGCGCTCCACGCGAGGCTGCCCACGGAGCGGTCCCAGTCCTGGGTGAGCACGCGCTCCTGGCCGCCAGGCCAGGTGCGGAGGATGACGCGGTAGCGGTCCGCCTCGAAGCCGGGGCGCGACATGGCCAGGTAGGCCAGCGTCTTGCCGTCCGGGCTGAAGACGGGGCTGGTGTCGGTGGCGCGGTTCTTCTCCGTCAGCTTGCGCGGCTTCGCCTTGCCATCAATCGGCGCGACGAAGAGGTCCAGGTCCGTGGACCAGGCCTCGGTGCGGCCCACGTCCCGCGCGGCGAAGACGATGCTCTTGTTGTCCGGCGTGAAGGTGAACTCCTCCGCGCCACCAAAGGGCTTGGAGGGGCTGTCCGCGTCCATGCCCTTCATCACGTCCACGGGCGCGCCGCCGGCCACGGGGACGACGAAGACGTGCGAGCGCCGTCCGTCCTTCCACGTGTCCCAGTGACGCGCGAAGAGCTTGTCGTAGGTGCGGCCGGTGGCCTTGCGCTTGGAGCGTTCCTCCTCGCGCTGCGGGGTGCACTCCAGCGTGGTGCAGTCCGGAAACACCTCCAGCGCCACGGCCAGCCGCGTGCCGTCCGGCGACACGCGGAAGGCGCCCACGTCCAGGGGCAGCTTCGTCACCTGCACGGCCTCGCCGCCGTCCACGGCCAGCCGCCACACCTGCGAGGAGCCGCCGCGCGAGGACAGGAAGAAGAGGCTCTTGCCGTCCGGCGCCCAGGTGGGCTCGGAGTCCGCGTCCGGATGCGAGGTGAGCTGGCGCGGCGCGGCGTTTCCGTCGACGCCGACGAGCCACAAGTCGGTGCGTCCCCGGTTGGCCTCCATGTCCGTGGTGCGCAGGACGTAGGCGACCTGCTTGCCGTCCGGCGAGACGCTGGGGCTGCTCAGCCGGCGCAGCGAAATCATGTCGTGGTGGGTGAACGGCTGGGGCCGGGCCGGCGCCGGAGTGGCGCTCAGGGCCAGGGCCGCGAGAAGCGACAGCGACAAGGGAGTCTCCTGGTTCAGTCGCCCCGCCGTCACCCCAACCGAGGGGCGCGTCACGGGCACGGTTGTCGGGGGTGGACGCTGCCTGCTACGGCCCGCGCTGTCCACCTCCGCGTACCCGGGGTGCCACCCACGCGCGGCCCCGGCGCACTCCGTCATGACGCGGCGCTTCGACGCAGTTAGACACGGCCCCATGAGCGAGCCCATCACCGTCCGCGTCTGGTCCGATTACGTCTGCCCCTGGTGTTACGTGGGCTACGCCGAGGTCCAGAAGCTGAAGCAGGAGTACGACGTCCAGGTGGACTGGCGGCCCTTCTACCTGCGCCCGGAGACGCCGCCCGAGGGCCTCCCCCTGCCCGACTACGTACGCGAGAAGATGAAGGACCCGAACAACCCGCTGAAGCTCCGCGCCCAATCCGCCGGGCTCACCCTGGTGATGCGGGACCTCATCCCGTCCACCCGCCGCGCCCACGAGGCCACCGAGTACGCCCGCGAGCAGGGCCGCCTGGAGCCCTTCCACGCCGCCCTCCTGCGCCGCTACTGGAGCGAGGGCCAGGACCTCTGGCAGTGGGACACGCTCCGCGGCGCCGCCCAGGAGGCGGGGTTGGACCCGGACGCGGTGCAGCGCGTCGTCGAGGAGGGCCGCTACACGAAGGTCGTGGAGGACGCCATCCAGGAGGCGCGGACCCTGGGCGTCAACGCGGTGCCCACGTTCGTCGTCGGGGAGCGCTTCGGCCTCCAGGGCGCGCAGGAGTACCCGGTGTTCCAGGAGGCCATGCGGCGGCTCGGCGCGACGCCCCGCGCGCGGCCCTGAGCGTCAGAGCCCCTTGAGCAGCACGAGCATCCGGCCGAGCGTCTCGTCGCCCCCGCTCCCCGCCAGCCCCTGGGCCAGCGCGTGGAGCTGGGGCGCCTGCTCGACGTGCTTCGCGATGAGCTGGAAACACTCCACCGCGGCGGCGTCGAGCCGGGACCGGGCTTCGGCCGTGTCCGCCGCGCCCTCCGCGCAGAGCGCCACCACCGTGGGGTGGCCAAAGAGCGTCCAGCTCACGACGGCCTCGCGCAGCGCCATGCGGAACACGTAGTCCAGCACCCGCGGCGCGTCGGTGAAGGGGTGACGCAGCCAGTGGTTCACCGCGTGGTGGCGCAGGTACTGCTCCACCCGCTGTGACAGCCCGGGTGACAGCCGCTCACGGCGCTCCGCGTAGCGGCGCCACGCGTCGTCGGGCAACAGGTCCGCGCCGCCGTAGGACTCCAGCACCCACTCCACCAGCGTGTGGAACCGCTCGCTCCGGACCGCGCCCAGGCGGGACTTCAGCGCCGCGGCGCAGATGCCCACCCACGGGCCTCCCGGCAGCGCCAGCGCCGCGAAGCCACCGTGCAGCGCCGTCAGCGCCTCCGGCAGGGAGAAGGCCCGCAGCACCTCCGCCAGCAGGGCCTCCGCGCCTTCACGCGCGTCGCCGCGAAACACCTCCGTGCCTTGGAAGTAGAAGCCGTCCAGCCTCAGGCCCAGCTGCCCCAGCGCGAAGAGCCTCGCGGCGAAGGGCAGCTCGCGACGCTGGAGCACCGACAGCGCGGTGGAACGCACGGCCTCCGCGTGCCGCGTCCACGCGTCCTCGGAAGCGCCGCCGCCCAGGGAGCGCGCAACCTCGGGACGAAGCGCGAGGTCCTCGGACACGGGCACGGTGTCCACGGCGTCCTCCGCCAGCAGGCACAGCCGAGCCACCTCTGGACACGCGAGCGAGCCCGTCACCTCCAGCCCGTGCGCCCAGCGCGTGGCGACTCTCGGGAAGGTGGCGCACGCGTCCGGCAGCGCGGCCTCGCCATAGGCGCGGTGCAGCGAGCACGTCTTGCGCGCATCCAGGAACACGCAGTGCCCGTCCTCGCGCTTCGCGATGACGGCCTCGTCGCCAGGGCTGGCGCCGGGCTCCGGCTGGATGAAGGCCTCCACCCGCTCCGCGTCCGGGCCGCCCGCCGCCGCTTGCTTCAAGTGCCGCAGGCGCGGCTCGCTGACGAGCACGACGAGCCCCGCGCAGCAGGTGTCCTCGCAGGCGTCCGCGAGGCACCTGAAGCGCGTCATGTACCGGGGCGCGGTGGCCGTCATGGAGACACGTTACTTCCGGCCCAGCGCCTTCTTCACGAAGCCCCAGAAGCCACCCGCGCGCTCCTTGAGGTCGGCGCCACGGCGATCCTCGGCGGCCTTCACGGACTCCTTGCTGACCTGGAGCTGCTTCTGGAGCTCCTCCGGCGAGTAACGCGTGGCCAAGGTGGCCTTCACTTCCTTGCGCGTGGAGTACTCACGCGCCTCCACGTGCAGCACGCATTCGGAGTCCAGCTTGAGCGTCACCGCCACGCGCACCGAGCCCTTGGGCCCCTTGGGCAGGCCTTCGATGCGCACGGTGCCCAGGTACTCGTTGGCGGAGATGTGGTTGTCCTCGCCCTGGAAGATGGACAGCTCCAGGAAGGCCTCGTTGTCCTTCGTCGTGTTGATGGCGAAGGAGCGCTGCGCGGGCAGCGGGCTGTTGCGCTCGATGACGCGCTTGAAGGCGCCGCCGGGCATGGCCACGCCCACCGTCATCGGCAGCACGTCGATGAGCACCACGCTGCTCACCTTGTCCACGGAGCCCGAGTAGAGCGCCGCGCCCAGGGCCACGGCTTCATCCGCGTTGACGCTGGCCTGCGGGCCCTTGCCGAAGAGCCCCTTGAGCTTGTCGCGCACCAGCGGCATGCGGCTCATGCCACCCACGAGGATGATGTCGTCCACCTCGGCGGCCTTCAGCTTCGCGTCCAGGAGCACGTCGCGCACCACGTCGATGGTGCGGCTGAGCAGCGGCTCGCAGATCTTCTCCAGCTCCTGCCGGCTGAGGACGACGCGCAAGTCACGCGGCCTGCCCGTGTCGTCCATCATCAACATGGGGATGTGGACCTCGAAGGTGCTGCGCTCGGACAGCCCCATCTTCGCGCGCTCGGCCGCGTCACTCACGCGCGACAAGGCGATGCCGTCACCCGTGAAGGCGATGCCTTCCTTCTCCTGGAAGCGCGCCAGCAGGTAGTCGACGATGAGGTTGTCGAAGTCGATGCCGCCCAGGAAGATGTCGCCGCCGGTGCCGAGCACCTCGAAGACGTTCTTCTCGATTTTCAGAATCGTGGCGTCGAAGGTGCCGCCGCCCAGGTCGTAGACGAGGACCTTCTTGTTGAGGTCGCGGTTGAGGCCGTAGGCGAGCGCCGCGGAGGTGGGCTCGTTGAGGATGCGCTCCACCTTGAGGCCCGCGAGGATGCCGGACTTGCGCACGGCCTCACGCTGCGGCTCGGAGTAGTACGCGGGCACCGTCACCACCGCGCGCTCCACCTTCTGGTTGAGGTGGGCCTCCGCCATCTCCTTGCACTCGCGGAGGATGATGGCCTGCACCTCTTCCAGCGACAGGGCCGTGTCCGCCAGCCGCACGGCGGCGCGGCCCGCGGAGTCGGGGACGATGTCGTAGTGGAAGCGCTCGCGGACCTGGTTCACCACGGCGCTGTCGTAGGGACGTCCGACGAGCCGCTTCGCGCCGTAGATGGTGTGCTGGGGACGCAGCACCAGCTGGTTCTTCGCGCGGTGGCTGACCAGCAGCTTGTTCTGCGCGTTGAGCGAGATGACGGAGGGAATGGTGTTGTAGCCCTCGCGCGAGCGCAGCACGAGCGGCCGGCCGTTGGAGAGCAACGCCACGCACGAGTTCGTGGTGCCCAGGTCGATGCCGATGACAGGCCCCGTGCCGCTGAGCGGCCCCGGCGGAGGCAGGAACACCGTCTTCGGCAGGCCGTGTTCATCCAGACCGGGCGCTTGCGCGGCGGCCTTCGCCACGGCGGGCGCGAGCACCGAGGGTGCCGCGGGCTGCTCCGGCGCCCGAGGCGCCTCCCGGCGCACCTGGGGAAGCCCCTGTGGAGGCGGCGGTGCCACGGGCGGCGGAGGCGGCGGACGCAACGCCGCGGGCGGCTGCACCGGCGCGGGCGGAGGGACGGGCGCCGCGCGTGGAGGCGGTGGCGGCGCGACGGGAGGGACCTCCTCCATGTCCTCGGACAGGTCGAGGTCGAACTCGATGCTGCCTCCACCCGTGCTCGCCGGAGCAGGTGCGCGCGGCGGAGGAGGAGGCGCGGGGCGCACATCCTCGGTCAGGTCGAAGTCGAACTCGATGCCAGCAGCGGGAGACGCGGTCGGAGCCGGCGGCGGCTTGCGTGCCACCGGGGCGCGAGGCGGCGGCGGCGAGGGCGCGGCCTCGACCTCGCTCAGGTCGAAGTCGAACTCGATGCCAGCAGCGGGAGACGCGGCCGGAGCCGGCGGCGGCCTGGGTGCCACCGGGGCGCGCGGCGGCGGCGGCGAGGGCGCGGCCTCGACCTCGCTCAGGTCCAGGTCGAACTCGAAGCTGCCTCCACTGGAGACAGGTGCTGGCGGAGGTGCCACGCGCGCGGGCGGCGCCGCGGGCGCACGAGGCGGCTCCGCGATGGCGTCCCCCAGGTCCAGCTCGAACTCGAAGGGCCCACCCCCCGCCGGTGCGGACGACGCCGGCTCGACCTCCAGGGAGATGCCGACCTCGATGGGCGGCTCGTCGAGCGGCGCGCCCATGGCCACGGGCACATCCCCCGCCGGGCTCTCGATTTCAAACTCGAAGCCCGGCAGTGGCTCGTCGATGTCCAGCGCGCCCACGGGCGGTGGCGGCGTGCTCGCGATGAGCTCGTCGAGCGGAATGTCCACATCGTCAGCGGCCACCGGAGGCGGCGGCGAATAGGAGACAGGCACGCGGCTCGGAGGCGGTGTCCTCGGCTCCGCCTCCACCGGCGGGCCCAAGTCGAACGGCTCGTCCAGGACCGGCGCGGAGGAATTCCCCTCCGGCTCCAGGTCATCGAACAGGGAGTCGAGCGCGATGCCCCCCACCTCCGCGGGCGCGGCGGCGGGGCGCGCGTGCACAGGGGACACGGGACGGGCCTGGACCGGCGACGCGGGACGGGCCTGCGCCATGGGCGCGATGGACGGCGCAATCGCGGGCGCGATGGACGGCGCAATCGCGGGCGCCACGGACGGCGCAATCGCGGGCAGCGGCTGGACGGCGGGCTCGCTGGAATCCGCGACGGTCTTCCGCATCAACATCATGTCGACGAGCGCGCGGCTCGCCGTGTCCAGCTCCTCGAACTGCAGGCCCATGCCCGGAGGCCCCGCGGGGTCACCGACCTCGCGCACCCAGCGGACCAGCGCGGAGCCACGCAGCACCCGCACGCCTCCGGCAATCTGCACCTCGAACTTGACGGGGGTCCCCACCGCTTGCGGGGTGCGCGAGCGGATGAACATCCCACCCGGGCTCAGGTTGGTGGCGAACTCCTCCGCGAAGCTCCCCACGCTCTCATGCTTCAGCTTCACCAGCAGGCCAACTGCTTTCCTGTCCGTGGTGCGCCTGCCTTGATCCATGGCGAGGACAATCGCGGTACGCGACCCGCCGCTCAAGTAGGTTTTGACCCCTTGGTCCCCTGCCCGGCGAATGGGCGCTGACAGGTGGGCAGACTGCCTACCTGCACCTTCCCATATCCTCGGCCGCGTCCCTCGGGAGCCCCCATGAGCGCCATCCCTCTCGCAGTCCCAGTCCCCGCACGCGCGGGCTGGCTCGTCGACCGGCGGCACGACCTGATTTCCACCGGGGGCGGCCTCGGGGTGAGCCTGGCGCTGGTCGGACTCCATGTCTGGGGCGGCGTCAGCAGCCTGGTGTTGTGGTGGGCGTGGGTGCTGGCACTGGATGGGCCGCACCTGTTCGCCACGGTGTCGCGGACCTATCTGGACGCGAAGGAATGGCGGACGCGGCGGCGCTTGCTGCTGGGCAGCCTGGCGTGGTTCGCGGTGGGCCCGGCGTCATTCGGGCTGTCGGCGCTGCTGGGCACGAAGCTGCCCTTCGCCCTCTTCATGACGGCGGCGGCGCTCTGGGCCTACTGGCACGTGGTGCGGCAGCACTACGGCATCATGGTGCTGTACCAGCGCAAGGGCGGTGAGTCGCTGCCACTGGACCGGCGGCTCGACAGCGTGACGCTGTACACGGGGCTGCTGGCGCCCTTCGTCGCGTTCGCGGTGTCGCATCCGGGCGCGCGCAAGCAGCTGGGCCTGCTGGGTCCGCCCACGTGGGAGCCGGTGGTGGCCGGGGCCTGCTTCGCGGCCGTGCTGGCGCTGGTGGTGCTCTACGCGGGCCGGCAGGTGCGGCGCCACCGCGCGGGCCTGAAGGTGAATGCGCCCAAGCTGCTGATGATGGGCGCGGCGATGGGGCTGTCGGCCGGGGTGTTCTGGCCACCCTTCGCGGCGCGCATGGACTTCATCATGTTCGCCGTGGTGGTGACGGCGTTCCACAACGTGCAGTACCACGGCGTGGTCTGGTTCTATCACCGCAACCGCTACCACGCGGCGGGCGTGGACCCGGCGCCGTTCGGCTGGGCGCCGAAGGTGAGCCAGCGCTTCATCCTCTACGCGGGGTGCGGCGTCGTCTTCACGCTGCTGTACCGGGGCCTGGGCTGCGGCTTCGGCGCGCACCCGGGCTGCGGCGGCTTCGACTTGAAGGTGCCCCTGGGCGCGGGGCTGACGCTGCGCAACCTGATGGAGTGCTTCATCTGGGGCTTTGCGCTCCACCATTACTACCTGGATCAAAAAATCTGGCGCGTGAGCCGGGACAGCGGGTTGAACCGGGACTTGAAGCTCGAGCCGGCACCGGCCGCCTGACCTCCGGCCCGCCTGGCGCCCAGGAGGCGACATCTGGATGCCGGAACCCCAAGCGCGGTCCGAATCCGGTGATAGCGTGCGCCGCGAATGAAGCGGATTCTCTGGGTCCTGGGTGCAGCCCTCGTGCTGCTGGTGGCGTCCGGCGCGGGCGCCTTCTTCTGGATTGAGCAGCAGGCACACTCGGCCGCGGCGCCGCCTGGCGCGGATGTGGTGGAGTTCACCGTGCCCAAGGGGACGTCCGGGCGCGGCCTGGGCACGCTGCTCGAATCGCAGGGCCTCATCCGCGACACGCGGGTGTGGCGCTGGCACCTGTACCGGCGCGGCAGCTTCGCCCCCAAGGCGGGCCGCCATGAGGTCAGCGCGTCGATGACGCTGGCCGAGCTGGCCACGGAGCTGGAAGGCAACCCCATTCCCGAGGACGTCCCGTTCGTCGTCGTCGAGGGCTGGCGCCTGCGCGACACGGACGCGGCGCTCGTGGCCGCGGGCTTCATCGAGCCGGGCGCGTACATCGCCGCGGCCAGCAAGCCCCAGCGCTTCACCGCGCCCTTCCCCCTGCCCTCCACCGGCACGCTGGAGGGCTACCTCTACCCGGAGACCTACGGCGTGATTCCGGGCAAGTTCGACGTGGAGGCGCTCATCCAGCGTCAGCTGGACGCCTTCGCGCAGCGCTTCTACGCGCCCAACCGCGAGGCCCTCACGAAGAGCGGACGCACGCTGCACGAGGTGGTGGTGATGGCCTCCATGCTGGAGCGCGAGGAGCCGCTGCCCGAGCAGCGCCCCCTGGTTGCCGGCATCCTGTGGAAGCGCGTGGACAAGGGCTACCCGCTCGGCGTGGACGCCACGTCGCGCTACGAGCTGGCGCGGTGGAATGACCGCATCGCCTTCCTCAAGCGCCTGCGGGACCCGCGGGACCCATACAACACGCGGCACAAGAAGGGCCTGCCGCCCGGCCCCATCGGCGCGCCCACCGTGGCCTCGCTCCAGGCCGCGATGGCGCCCAAGCCGAGCGAGTACTGGTACTACCTGCACGACGCGCAGCGCATCCTCCGCCCGTCGCGCAACGCGGAGGAGCACGAGGCGCTCCGCCGCAAGTACAACGTGTACTGACGCGCGGACTCAGCGCCCCTGGAACACGGGGGCGCGGCGCGCGGCGGCGGCAGCCAGCCCCTCACCCAGGTCCTGGCTGCCGTAGCTCTCCGCCTGGAAGCGCGCCTCCTCCTCCAGCGCGCGCTGAAGCTCGGCCCTGTCGAGCCCCAGCCGCTGCTTCAGCGCACGCACGGCCAGCGGCGCGTTCGCGGCAATTCGTCCCGCGAGCTCCTGGGCCCGCGTGAGCACCTGTCCCGCGGGCGCCGCCTCCAGCGCCAGTCCCAGCTTCACCGCTTCCCTGCCATCGAAGCGGCGGCCGGTGAGCAGCAGCTCCGCGGCGGCCTGCGCCCCCGCCCGGCGCGGCGCCAGGTACGTGGCGCCCATGCCCGGATGCAGGCCCAACTGGACGAAGTTGAGCGCCAGCTTCGAGTCCTCGGCCACGAGGCACACGTCACACGCCAGCGCCACGCACAGCCCCGCGCCAATCGCCGGCCCATCCACAGCGGCGATGACGGGCACCTGCAGGTCCAGCACGCTGAGGTAGCGCGCATAGAAGCTGAGCATGAACGTGCGCGCCTCCTCGAAGGGCGCCTGACGCAGCCGCTCCAGCATCTTCAGGTCCCCACCGGCGGAGAACGCGCCTCCCGCCCCGGTGAGCACCACCGCCCGGACCTCGTCACGCCCCTTCAGCGCCTCGACACGCGCGGACAGCGCGTCTCCCAGCTCGGGCGTCATCACGTTGCGTCGGGCGGTGTCATTGAGGGTGAGGGTGGCGACGGCACCCTCCACCTCGAGGAGGACCTCTGCGGCGGGAGCGGACATGGCCGCGCACTGTAGCGGCCCTGGCCGCTACGGCACCACGAGACGAAGGAAGGCGTCCTGGTTCCAGGTGTCGCCCGCCCCATCACGCTGCCAGCCGGTGACGGCGAGCCCGCGGCCCGGCACCGTGGCCACGCCCGCGGTGGTCAGCGAGCACACCCCGCTGGCGCAGGGCTGGGCCTCCAGCGTCTGCTTACCCAGCCACGCCCCCGAAGCCGCGTAGCGCGTCAGCACGCTGCCACACGTCACCGCGACGCCGCCGGAGTCCTCCACCGCGACGGACGCGCCTGGCTCGGTCACCGGTCCGCACATGGGCTGGCGCACCCAACCCGCGCTGCCATCCGCGCCCGCCGTCAGCACGAAGGCCCCCGAGGAGCCGAGCGACGCCTCGCCCCACACCAGCAGGCCCATGAAGTCCCCCGCCGCCACGAGCGTGCCATCCGCCGCCACCGTCACCGAGGTGATGCGGCCCTTCACGCCCGGCAGCTCCTTGCCCCAGAGCAGGCGGCCGGACGCATCGAACGTCAGCAGCACGAAGCCACGCACGCCGGGCGCGCCGAACGTCTGGCCGTCCACCTCCAGCGTGTCCACGAGCTGCCCGGCCAGAATCGACTGGCCCGAAGGCGCCAGCGCCGCCGCGTGCAGCGCGGTGTCCATGTTGGCGCTGTGGAAGCGCCGCGTCCACAGCACGGAGCCGTCCGCGGCGTAGCGCGTGAGCACGGGGTCCTCGATGAACTCCCCCTCCCACTCCTCGCCCGCGGCCAGCACGCCGCCCCGCGCGTCCGCGGCGATGTCGTAGACCTTCTGTCCCACGCGGTGCTGCCAGACAGGCGTGCCCTCGGCGTTGAACTTCACCAGGAAGCCGTCCTGCGCCTCGCCCAGTCCGAAGTCCGCCGAGTAGAGGAACGCGTTGCCCGACAGGAACGTCGCCGCGTCGCTCGCCGCCACGCGCGTGTCGGAGAAGCGGTTGCGCACCCACTCACGCGACCAGCGCGGCGTCCCATCCGCCGCGGCGCGTGAGAGCGTCAGCGCCAGCTTCTCACCTTCCACGGGCTCGCGCTCACCGTCCTGGCGGGGCGTGCTGGACACCACCACCGCCACCTCTCCGGAGGGAGCCGTGGCAACGCCCGTACCCATGTCGTCCTGGGGTCCACCCACCACCTGGTTCCACGGCGAGGCCGCCGCCGGAATCGGACGCTGCGGGAGCCCGCTGGAGTCCTGCGGCGCCGTGGGCGTCACGGACACCCCGGGTGCGGCTTCGTCGCCGTCACGCGGCGCTCCGACCGGAGCCTCCCCGTCTCCTCCGCACCCGCCCGCCACCCACAGCAGGGCGACTGGAAGAAGCCCCGCCCAGAGATTGCCACGCCCACCACGCCGCCGAAATGACCCCATGACACGCTCCAAGGAGCCTGCTCCCGTCCACCGGAAGCGAGGCCCTGGGAACCTAAGCAGCGTGTCCAGCCCCCGGCATTCCCCCCCAGCCCAGGGGCAGTGTCACATGGCAGGGGAGCATGCAGGCGATCAGCGCCCGGATGTGCCCCGGCGTGCCGGGGTGTGCGGCAGCGGAATAGGTCACCCCCAGAACGGTTGCCAGCGCACGCCCTGGCGCAAGGGTGGCGGAATCCTTTGGTCCCAGCGCCACCCACGAATTAAGAGAACCCTTCCATGGAAAGCGCCGCCCCCGACTCTCTGCCCGTGCCTGACGCCTCGAGCGACGACCTCCGTGCCGTCGAGGAGCTCGCCCAGGCCCGCAACGAAATCGTCGCCCAGATTGAAAAGCGCGTCGTCGGTCAGCGCGAGGTGGTGGAGCACCTGCTCATCTCCCTCTTCAGCCGCGGCCACTGCCTCTTCGTGGGCGTGCCGGGCCTCGCCAAGACGCTGCTCATCTCCACGCTGGCGGACGTCCTCAACCTGTCCTTCAACCGCATCCAGTTCACGCCGGATTTGATGCCGTCGGACATCACCGGCACGGACATCCTCGAAGAGGACCGCACCACCGGCCGGCGCACCTTCCGCTTCCTCCAGGGTCCGCTGTTCGCGAACATCATCCTGGCGGACGAGGTGAACCGCACCCCGCCGAAGACGCAGGCCGCGCTGCTGCAAGCCATGCAGGAGTACCGCATCACCGCCGGTGGCCGCACGTACCCGCTGGAGCTGCCCTTCCTCGTCTTCGCCACGCAGAACCCCATCGAGCAGGAGGGCACCTATCCGCTGCCCGAGGCCCAGCTCGACCGCTTCATGTTCCTGGTGGACGTGGGCTACCCCACCGCCGACGAAGAGGTGCAGATCGTCAAGAGCACCACTGGCGGTCCGCAGCCGAAGCTGGAGAAGATCCTGTCCCCCGAGCGCATCCTCGCGCTCCAGGAGCTGGTGCGCCGCGTGCCGGTGCCGGACCACGTGGTGCGCTACGCCGTGGAGCTGGTGCGCCACACGCGCCCCAAGGAGCCGGGCGCGCTGGACTTCATCGCGAAGAACGCGTCCTGGGGCGCCGGCCCCCGCGCCAGCCAGTACCTGGTCGTCGCCGCGAAGGCGCGCGCCATCCTCCACGGCCGCTTCGTCGCCACCGTCGAGGACGTGCGCGCCCTGGCCCGCCCGGTGCTGCGCCACCGCGTGCTGCCCAACTTCACCGCGGAGAGCGAGGGCATCACCTCCGTGAAGCTCATCGACCAGCTCCTCACGGTGGTGAAGGGCTAACGCCCGCACATGCTGCTCGACGCCCAGACGCTGGCCCGCCTCCAGGGAGTGAAGCTGCGCGCTCGCGCGGTGATGGAGGGCGTGCTGTCCGGCCTCCACAAGAGCCCCCATCAGGGGCAGAGCGTGGAGTTCGCGGAGCACAAGGAGTACGCCCCGGGCGACGAGCTCCGCCACCTGGACTGGAAGGCCTACGGCAAGTTCGACAAGTACTACGTCAAGCGCTTCGAGCACGAGACGAACCTGCGCGCCGTCATGGTGGTGGATGCGTCCGCCTCCATGGGCTACCGCAGCGGCGCGCTGAGCAAGCTGGACGTGGCCACCACGCTGGCGGGCGCGCTGTGCTACCTGCTGGTGCGCCAGCAGGACGCGGCGGGCCTGGCGCTGATGGCGGGCGGCAAGTGGAAGGACGTGCCGCCGCGCGCGTCGGCCGGCCACCTCAACGTGCTGCTGGACACGCTGGAGCACACCACGCCCACCGGCGCCACGGACCTGGGCAGCGCGGCGGACCACCTGGCGGAGGTGCTGCCCCGGCGCTCCAGCGTCATCGTCCTGTCGGACCTGCTGGATGAGAACCAGGACGCCCTGCGCCGCATCCTCGCGCTGCGCCAGCGGAAGAACGACGTGTCCGTGTTCCACCTGGTGGACCCGGCGGAGCTGACGTTCCCCTTCGATGACCCCACGCTCTTCATCGACATGGAGGGCCAGGGCCGCGTCGAGGTCAACCCGCGCGAAATCAAGGAGAGCTACCTGGAGGAGTTCAACGGCTTCCTGGCGAGCGTGAAGGCCGCGTGCGCCGAGGCGGACGTGGACTACGACCTGGTGCGCACGGACGACAAGCTGGATGACGTGCTGCTGCGGTACCTGTCGCGGCGCGGGAGGCGCCGGTGACCTTCGGCAATCCGTGGATGCTGCTGGGCGCGCTGGGCGCCCTCATCCCCCTGCTGGTGCACCTGTTCGACCGGCGCCGTCCCCGGCCGCACCCCTTCGGGCCGCTGGCCTTCGTGATGCGCAGCCAGAAGCGCACCGCCAGCCGCCTCAAGCTCAAGCGCCTGCTGCTGTACGCGCTGCGCACGCTCATCCTGCTGGCCATCCCCATCGCCCTCGCCCGCCCGGAGCTGACGCGCGACGCGGCCGCCGCGCAGGTGGTGAAGGGCCCCGCGGCCACCGCCATCATCCTGGACGCGTCGCTGTCCATGCGCTGGTCGGACGGCACGCCGCTCTTCGAGCGCGCCCGCGACGAGGCCCGCGACGCGCTGAAGGACCTGCTGCCCGAAGAGCCCGCCACCGTGCTGGTGTGCACGCAGTCCCCCGCCGCGCCGCCGCCGCCGGGCTTCGACCGCGGCCGGCTGCGCTCGCTGGTGGATGAAGCGAAGGCCACGCACGGCGCCGCGGACCTGTCGCGCTGCCTGGACCTGGCGGCCCGCGCGCTGGAGGAGAACCCCATGCCGGCCAAGCGGCTGGTGCTGGTCTCCGACATGACGGCCTCCGCCTTCCGGCTGGAGGCGCCGCCGCCCACGGTGAAGGGCCCCACGGGCGCGCCCGTGAAGCCGGAGGTGGTGCTGCGCGACGCGGCCGAGGGCCACGAGGTGCTGAACAACCGCGCCATCGTCGACCTCAAGGTGGAGCCCGCGCTGCAGGCCGGCCCGCGCACGTTCCAGTTCACCTTCACGGTGCGCAACTTCGGCGCGGAGCCGGTGAAGGATTTGGAGGCCACGGTGCGCGTGGGCGAGTCCACGCTGGCCAAGGGCTTCGTGGACCTCCCCCCGGGCGGCACGACGCAGAAGGCGCTCACCGTGCGCTTCCCGCAGGGCGGCACGGTGCTGGGGCAGGTGACGCTGGCGCCGGACGCGCTGGTGGAGGATGACCGGCGCTCCTTCGTGCTGCCGGTGCCACGCGCGCTGAAGGCGCTGGTGGTGAATGGCTCGCCCCACGCGACGCGCTACCGGGACGAGGCCTTCTTCGTGGACGCGGCCCTCACCGCGCCGGGCTCTCCGGTGGAGGTGGCCACGCGCGACGCGGAGGTGGGCCTGCGCGAGGACTTCTCCACCTACGATTTGGTGCTGCTGCTCAACGTGCCCGCGCCTGGCGCCGACGAGGCCCAGAAGCTGGCGGCCTTCGTGGAGAGCGGCGGCGGCCTCTTCATCAGCATGGGCGACCGGGTGAACCCGGAGGCCTACAACCAGCGGCTGGGCCCGGTGCTGCCGCGTCCGCTGCGCTTGGTGCGCACCAGCGCCGAGCGCGATGACCCGGACGCGGACACGAAGAGCGCGCGGCTGGCGCAGGTCTCCGTGGAGCACGTCCTCTTCTCGCCCTTCACGGGGCAGGCGGAGGAGGGGCTCGTGGGGGCGCGCTTCTACAAGTACATGCTGCTGGAGGCGGACTCTCCGGGCGCGGCCGGCGCCAGCCAGGTGCTGGCCACGTACGAGGACGGCGCGCCGGCGGTGGCCGTGGCGCGCAAGGGCAAGGGGCGCGTGGCGCTGCTCACCAGCACGGTGGACCGCGACTGGAGCGACTTCTCCATCCGCACGTCCTTCCTGCCGCTGATGCAGCGCTTCGCCGCCTACCTCACCGGCTCCCTGGACGAGCGCGAGGAGGTGCGCGTGCGCGTGGGCGAAAGCGCCACGCTGCGTCCGGAAGGCGCGCGGAAGGTGTCCTCGGTGCGCGCGCCGGACGGCAGCGAGGTCGCCGTGAAGGAGCAGCCGGAGGGCGCGCTGGTGGCCGGGCCGGTGACGGAGCCGGGCGTGTACTCGGTGCTGGGCGCGGACGGGAAGGTGCAGTCCGACTTGTCCTTCGCCGCCGTGCTCGAGCCCTCCGAGAGCGACCTGGGCCGTGTGCCCATGGACACCCTCACCGCCTACTTCGGAGAAGAGACGGTGAAGGCCTCCACGGGTGACGCGGACAAGCCGACCGTGCCGCTGTGGACCTGGCTCATCCTGGCCGCGTGCCTGGCGTTCTTCTTTGAAGGCACGCTGCTGCGCAAGTAGCCGGCGTCAGGCCCGGAGCCGGCGCATCAAGACGCCGCCGACGAGGACGACCGCCGCACCCGCCGCGAGACGTGGAAGGCCCCTCCGCAGCTTGTGCTCGGCCACGTCCACGCGGTCCGCCAGCAGCAACATCATCCAGTGCCGCGTCCAGTGGTCCGGGTACTTGTAGGCCAGGCGGCGCAGCACGCCGGAGACGCCCTGGGGCGGCTGGGCCGTGCCGAACACCAGCGGCATCTTCCGCGCGGGCTGCCCGTGCTTGAACACCGCCACGTCCGACTGCTGGCGGGACGGCGTGCCCCGCGCGTCGCCGCGCAGCTGAGGTGACTCCTCCTTGGGGAAGCCGGGGCGGTTCTTCGGGTCGGCGTCCACGCCGTAGCCGGGGATGTTTCGCGCGTTCGGGTTCATGGTGGGCTCCTTCCACTCAGGCATGGCCATGCGGGGAGAGGACGCACTTGATGCAGCCGTCCTGTTTCTTGGAGAAGAGGTCATACGCCTTCGGCGCGTCCTCCAGGCTGAAGCGGTGGGTGATGATGCCCTTGGCGTCCACGCGCCCCTTGCGGATGTGCTCCAGCAGGTGCGGCATGTAGCGCTTCACGTTGCACTGGCCCAGCCGCAGCGTCTGGTTCTTGTTCATCGCCGTGCCGATGTCGACCAGGTTCCACGGCGGCCCGTACACCCCCACCACGGAGATGACACCGCCCTTCCGGGTGGCGTGCATGCACCAGTTGAGCGCCGTGGTGGTGCCCGCCTCGGCCATCAGCCCCAGGCCCAACACGCGCTGCAGGAGCGAGCCTTCGGCCTCGCAGCCAACCGCCTCGATGCTCACGTCGGCGCCCCGGCCCTCCGTGGTCTCCTTGATGGCGGTGACGATGTCCACGTCCTTGAAGTTCAGCGTCTCCACGTGGGCGAACTTCCGGGCGAAGTCGAGCCGGTAGTCCTGCAGGTCCACCGCGATGACGCGGCCGGCGCCCATCAACCACGCGCTCTTCATGGCGAAGAGGCCCACCGGGCCCGCGCCGAACACCACCACCGTGTCCCCCGGCTGGATGCCTCCCATCTCCGCCCCCATGTAGCCGGTGGGGAAGATGTCGCTGAGGAAGAGGACGTCCTCCTCGTCCATGTCCTCCGGAATCTTCATGGGCCCCACGTTGGCGAAGGGCACGCGCACGTACTCCGCCTGCCCGCCGTCGTAGCCACCCGTGGTGTGCGAAAAGCCGAACGCGCCGCCCGCGACGTCGCTGGACGGGTTGGAGTTCTCACAACACGCCGTCAGGCCCTTCTTGCAATAGAAGCAAGCGCCGCAAGAGATGTTGAAGGGCACCACCACCCGGTCACCCGGCTTGAGGCTGGTCACGCCCGGGCCCACCTCCTCCACGACGCCCGCGAACTCGTGGCCGAACGTGCAGCCCACCCGCGTGTCGGGGATGAGGCCGTGCAACAGGTGCAGGTCCGAGCCACAAATGGCCGTCTTCGTGACCTTGAGCACCGCGTCCTGCGGGTGCTCGATGCGAGGGTCCGGCTTGTCCTTCACCCGAACCTGGTACGGCCCCTGGTAGCTGAGTGCGCGCATGCGAGTTCTGCTCCTTTGTGGGTAAAGGAGTGAGGACCGCGCATTGACACGGCAAGGCGGGGCCGGCGCCCGTGTGTGTGCTCCCTGTCCTGGCTGGCCGCGCCGGGCGAGCAGGCCCGACAGGGCTCCCCTGCCCGCTCGCCCCGCCGGTCCACCGCCGGCGCGCGGAGGCTTTCCGCTACGCTGGGGCTCCCTCCCCTGATGCGGGAGGACTCACCGAAGGAGGCGGCGGCGGTCCATGGACATCCATCTGGCGGAGGAGATTCGCAAGCAGGTCGAAGAGGCCTTCCGCAAGCGCGGCCGGGTCAACATCGTCATCGCGGGCCGCAGCGGCGTGGGCAAGAGCACGCTGGTCAACGCGGTGTTCCACGGCCGCATCGCGGACACCGGCCAGGGCCGCCCCGTCACGAAGGAGACGCGCGAGTACACGAAGGACGGCATCCCCGTCAGCATCCTCGACACCCGCGGCCTGGAGCTGGGCGCCTTTCAAGAGACGCTGAAGCTGCTGGAGGAGCTGGTGGCCGCGCGCGCCAAGGACGCGGACGCCACGCGCCACCTGCACTGCGCCTGGCTGTGCATCAGCGAGGACTCGCGCCGCGTGGAGGATGGTGACGTGAAGGCGGCGGAGATGCTCGCGCGGCACATGCCGGTGGTCGTCGTCGTCACGAAGGCCCGCAGCGACCAGGGCCTCCGCGCGGAGGTGCAGAAGCTGCTGCCCATGGCCCGCAACGTCATGCGCGTGCGCGCGCTCCAGGAGACGGACGACGAGGGCCACACGCTCCAGCCCAAGGGCCTGGTGGAGCTCGTCGAGCTCACCATGGAGCTGGTTCCAGAAGCCCAGCGCAACGCCTTCGCCGCCGCCCAGCGCGTGAGCATTGGCCAGAAGCGCAAGCGCGCCCACGGCATCGTCGCCAGCGCCGCGGCCGCCGCCGGCCTCATTGGAGCCGTGCCCATCCCTTTCGCCGACGCCGCCCTGCTCGTCCCCACGCAGGTCGGAATGCTGGCGGGGGTGAGTAGCGTCTTTGGCCTCCCGCTGACGGAGGCCTTCCTCTCCACGCTGGTGGGCGCGGGCATCACCGGCCTGGGCGCGACATTCACCGGCCAGTCCATCGTGTCCGGCCTGCTGAAGCTCGTCCCCGGCCCGGGCACGGCGCTTGGCGCGCTCATCTCCGCCACCACCGCCACCGCGCTCACCACGCTGTTCGGCGAGGCCTACGTCGCCGTCCTCTCCAAGCTGATGGAGAAGCGCCGCGGCGAGCTGCCCACGGAGGAGGAGGTCATCCAGGCCTTCCGCGAGGAGATGTCCCTGCGCGGCGCCGCGTGAGCCGCCCGGCCTACTTCACGCGCTCGATTTTGTACCGGCGGCCCTTGATGCGGCCCTCGCTCAGCCGCTGGAAGGCCACCCGCGACACGCGCCGGGCGACGGCGACGTAGGCCACGTGGTCCTGGATTTCAATCTTGCCCACGTCGGTCGCCTCCAGCCCGCCCGCCTCGCCCGTGAGCGCGCCCAGGACGTCCCCGGGCCGCAGCTTGTCCTTGCGTCCGGCGGAGATGTAGAGCGTGTCCCACGTCGACTCCAGGGACACCGCGTTGCGCGGGTCCGCCGAGGGCAGCGACTCCACGTCCCCGCGCTCCAGCTTCACCCCGGTGGCCAGTTGGATGTCGTCCACCTTGCGGCCATCCCGAGGCGCGACGATGGAGACGGCCAGCCCCGCGCGCCCCGCCCGTCCGGTGCGGCCGATGCGGTGCACGTAGGGCTCGGCCTGCATCGGCAGGTCGAAGTTGATGACGGCGTCCAGCGCCTCCACGTCGATGCCGCGCCCCGCCACGTCCGTGGCGATGAGCACCCGCGTGCTCTGGTTGCGGAACTTCGCCATCACCCGGTCCCGCTCGAACTGCTCCAAGTCCCCCTGGAGCCCGTCCACGCTGACACCCGACGCGGAGAGCGACTTCTTCAGCTCCACCACCGTCGCCTTGAGGTTGCAGAAGACGATGGCGGACGCCGGCTGGTAGTGCCGGAGGATGCGCAGCAGCAGGGCCTGCTTCTCTCCCGGCTCGCAGTCGTAGCGCACCTGCTGGATGTCGGGCCCCGCGGTGGTGCTCTCCACCGTGACGCGGACGGGTTGACGCTGGAAGTCGCGGCTCAGCGCCTCGATGTCCGGCGGGAAGGTGGCGGAGAAGAGCACCGTCTGCCGCCGCGGCGGCATGGCCCCGAGGATGCGCTCCATGTCCTCGCGGAAGCCCATGTCGAGCATCCGGTCCGCCTCGTCGAGCACCACCGTGGACAGCTGCCGCGTCTCCAGCGCGTCCCGGTCCAGCACGTCAATCACCCGGCCCGGCGTCCCCACCGCCAGGTGCGCGCCCTTCTCCAGCGCCTCCAACTGCGGACGGATGGGCTGGCCTCCCGCGAGCACCAGCACCTGGAGCCCAGGCAGCCGCCGCCCCAGCCTGCGGATCTCCCCCGCCACTTGCGCGCACAGCTCGCGCGTCGGGCACAGCACCAGCGCCTGCACCTTGCGGTGCTGCAACTGGACCTTCTGGAGCAGCGGCAGCGCGAAGGCCGCCGTCTTCCCGCTGCCCGTCTGCGCCTGACCGACCAGGTCCCTGCCCTGGAGCAGCACCGGGATGCTCTGCGCCTGGATGGGCGTGGCCGACTTGAAGTCGAGCTCCTCCAGGACCTGGAGCAGGGGAGGAGCCAGCGCGAGCGATGAGAAGTCCATTCGGGGCCCATGGCACGGCACACCCGCCGAAGCCAGGACAAGTGAAGCCACCACCCCACCTGGCCGCTCTCACTGGATGCTTGTCACACTTTCTGTGAAAATCTCGTTTTTACCGAAAAGCAGCTGTGCCTGTCCCTTGCCTGGAGCCCCCATGTCCCCCATCCGTATCTCCCTCGCCCTGCTGGCCACCACCCTCCTCGCCATTGGCTGTGGCGGGCCCGAGGAGCAGCGCATTGAAGAAGGTCCGGCGCCGGTGCTTGAGTCCTCCGGCGACACGGCGGGCGACGTGCAGGCGTTCAACGCCTGCACCGTGACGCTCGCGTGTCCGGGCGGCACGTCGATTCAGTGCGGCAGCCTCCTGGGGGACTGCCGCTCCACCACCAAATCCGTGACGTGTGATGGCGTCACGCGCACCTGCGGCCCCACGTCCTGTGCTCCGGCCCGGAAGAGCATCACCGAGAACATCAGCGTGTGCTACCCGTCGAGCCACCCCTACGGGCGCTACTCCATCTCCAGCCCGGAGAGCGGCGTGACGTACACCTGGTCCAGCAACTACGCCTCGCTGCACAACAACACGGGCTCGTACGTCGTCCTCTCCGCCACCTCGGTGGGCTACTTCACCCTGTACGTGACGGCCTCGCGCCCGGGCTGCGCCCAGACAACGACGTTTTCGGCGGACTTCTACGCCGAGGACGCGGCGTCCTGCTTCTGAGGCCCTGACGCTCGACAGGAGGGCCCGCCCTGGGAGCCTGCTCGCTCCCCCAGCGGTCCGCCGTGAAACCGCCCGCCCCCTGACAGGGCGGGCGACCGGCAGCGCATGCGACAGGAAGTCCTGGTAAGTGGCGACATCCCCGCTTCATGGAGTGCCCCGCATGGAGACGTCTGTCTGGAAGTCCCTGGCCCTCGCGTTGCCGCTGATGGCGGCCTGTGGTGGCGCTCCGTGGCAGGAGGAGACGTCCGCCAGCGCCACGGCGTCACAGCAGGCGCCGCTCACCACGCCCACCGCCACGGTGCGCTTCCTCACCGGCTGGACGCACACACAGCACGGCGCCATCGTCCGCGGCGGCACGCTCGTCGTCGACTATGACTTGTACCGGATGACGGACTGCCACCACAGCACCTACGCCGGCCAGCAGGCGTGGGACACGCTGGCCTACGTCCGCTTCCTCCCCAGCGGACAGCTCTTCAGCGGCAGCGTGAAGCAGGCCACGGGCAGCACGTCGTTCGTGAACAAGCCCTTCGAGGTGACGGTGCCCTCGGACGCCACGAGCGTGGAGACGTGGTTCTTCACCTCCGGCCGCACCTGCGCGGCGAAGTACGACAGCAACCATGGCCAGAACTACGTCTTCCCCGTGGAGGCGCAGTCACCGTCCGCGGTGGCCTGGGCCGGTGACTGGGGCGGCAGCTTCGCGCGCGACTGCGAGCACCGCGACGGACTGGCGGACCCCATCGTCATCGACAGCTACGTCATGGAGCGCGCCTGCAAGTTCGTGGACGCGGACGTGTACGTGCCCGGCGTGACGGATGCCGCCACCGCGCGTCCGGAGCTCCTCCAGGCGCAGGTGGCGTTCAGCGTGGACGGCGCGGCCACGCAGCACCACTGGCTGGCCTATCAAGGTCGGGTAGGCAACAACTACCGGTATCGCTGGAACCTCGCCGCGCAGCCGCTCGCGTATACGCCGTGGAACGCCTATGCATTCGGGTTCCGCTATTCAACGGACGGTGTGAGCTGGTATCGCATCGCGAGCGGCGCTGGCCCCGCGGGCGGCACCGCGCGGACGGTGCAGCGCGGATTCTGAGGCACTCCACCTCTGTTGAATGCCGCTGGGGCCGTGCGCTTCAGCGGCAGTTCGGAAGAGGCGCTGTGGCAAGAAGTGTTCCCCTGAGAAGGCGAGCGCACTGCTCCCAATCATTCCGGTGGGGCCACACTCGGGCCGGGCCCAGGAAAGGGAACGCGAAATGACCGAAGGCACTCCACGCGTGGCGGAACGGATATCCACGGGCATTCCAGGCCTTGACACCGTGCTGCACGGCGGCTTCCGCAAGGCCCGCACCTACATGCTGATGGGCCTCCCGGGTTCGGGGAAGACCATCTTCGCCAACCAGGTGAGCTTCCACCACGTGAAGCGCCACGGCGGGCGCGTGCTCTACCTGACGCTGCTGGCGGAGTCGCACACGGAGCTGGTCGGCAACCTCTCCTCGCTGTCCTACTTCGACCCCACGCTGCTGCCCGACGCCATCACCTACCTGAGCGCCTTCACGGTGCTGGAGCAGGGTGGGTTGGACGCGCTGGCGGAGCTCATCCGCAAGGAGACGAAGAACCACCAGGCCACGCTGCTCGTACTGGATGGGCTGGTGGCCGCGGAGGAGGTGGCGCCGTCGCAGCAGGCCCTCAAGAAGTTCATCCACGGTCTCCAGGTGGTGACGGGCCTCATGGGCTGCACGACGCTGATCCTCACCACCGGCCGCGGCCAGGGCCTGCGCGCCGAGCACACCATGGTGGATGGGCTGCTGCTGCTCCGGCAGCGCCTGTTCGGCGCGCGTGCCGTGCGCGAGCTGCTGGTGCGCAAGTTCCGGGGCAGCCCCTATCTGCTGGGCAAGCACAGCTTCGACATCACCGAGGATGGCCTCGTCATCTATCCCCGCCTGGAGACGCTCGCGGAGTCCGGGCCTCCGCCGGGGCCGCCGCTGGACGCGAAGTGCGCGTTCGGCATCCCCGGGATGGACGCGATGCTGACCGGGGGCGTGCCCCAGGGCTCGACGACCATCCTCCTGGGGCCGTCGGGCGGCGGCAAGACGCTGCTGGGGCTGAACTTCCTCGCGGAAGGCGCCCGGCGGGGTGAGCGCGTGCACTACTTCGCCTTCTACGACTCCCCCGAGCGGATGGTGACGCAGGCGGCGGGCATCGGGCTCGACCTGAAGCCCCTCATCGACCGAGGCGACTTCGAGGTCAGCTTCCGGCCGCCCACGGAGAACCTGCTGGACAAGCTGGGCGTGCAGTTGTTGGACATCATCCGGACGCACGGCGTGCGCCGGCTCTTCCTGGACGGCTACGACGCGCTCCGCAGGGCGGCCATCCGGCAGCCCCGTGTGTCGCGCTTCCTGGCCGCGCTGGTCAACGAGTGCCGCACGCGCGGCGTGACGCTGCTCTACTCCGTCGAGCTGACCTCCGCGTTCGGCGCGGAGGTGACCTTCCCGATGAAGGGCATCTCCATGGTGGCGGAGAACGTCCTCTTCCTGCGCCAGGTGGAGCTGAACTCCCAGCTGCGCCGCTTCGTCTCGGTGCTGAAGCTGCGCAACAGCCCGCACGACACCGCCCTGCGCGAGCTGCGCATCCACACGACGGGGATGGAGGTGGCGGACACCTTCACGGATGTCGAGGCGATGATGAGCGGCCTGCCACGGTCGACCACGTGGTCCGAGCCCCGGCGTCCCGGCGGCGGGCGCCAGGGGACGTAGGCATGGGCCCCATCCTCATCGTCGATGACGAGTTCGGCATCGTCGAGGCCATGCGCGACCTCCTGAACGACGAAGGCTACCGGACCGCCATCGCGCTCAATGGGAAGGAGGCCTTGGAGCGGATGGCCGAGGAGCGCCCCTGCCTGGTGCTGCTCGATTACATGATGCCGGTGATGAACGGCCCGGCCCTGTTGGAGGCGATGGAGCGCAGTCCCCTGCTGCGCGACATCCCGGTGGTGATGATGAGCGCCAGCCCGCCGGACTACTGGAAGCACCTGCGCTGCGCGGCCTTCCTGCCCAAGCCCTTTTCCCTGGACGACCTGCTGGAGGTGGTGAAGCGCTTCGCCCAGGGAGCCATCCTCCAGTAGCGCGCCTCACCGCCCTGCGGCCTGGCAGGCAGCCGACGCATTCTGGGGCACGGTGTTCCTCCCGAGCGCCCAGCCCCCGGCTTCTGCCAGACTGCGCGCCGTGACGACCACCTCCGCCCTCTACCGCGACTGTGCCCGCCTCTTCATGGTGGGCTTTCCCGGCACTCATATCGACAGCGAGCTGGCCGCGCTGATGGATGACGGCATCTACGGCGCCATCCTCTTCAAGCGCAACGTGGGCAGCGCCGCGGACACGGCCGCGCTGTGCCACGCGGTGAAGACACGCGCGGGCCGGCCCTTCATCCTGTCGGTGGACCAGGAGGGAGGCCGCGTGGCCCGGCTTCGCGGCGAGCCCTTCACCGCGCTGCCGCCCATGCGTGAGCTGGGGCAGCGCGGCGACGCGGCCCAGGTGGAGCGCGTGGGCCGGCTGCTGGCGTATGAGCTGCGCGCGCTGGGCTTCGACTGGGACTTCGCGCCGGTGCTGGACGTGGACACCCACCCGGACAACCCCGTCATTGGCGACCGCAGCTTCAGCCGCGAGGCGGAGGAAGTGGCGCGGCTGGGCGTGGCGCTCGCGCGGGGCCTGGAGGCGGGCGGCGTGGCTTCGTGTGGCAAGCACTTCCCCGGTCACGGCGACACCACCACCGACAGCCACCTGACGCTGCCGCGGCTGCCGCATGACATGGAGCGGCTGCGCCGCGTGGAGCTGGTGCCCTTCCGCGCCTTCGCCCAGGCGGGGCTGGCGTCCCTGATGACGGCGCACGTCCTCTTCGACGCGCTGGACCCGGGCGTGCCCGCCACCATGAGTCAGCGCGTGCTCCAGGGCGTGCTGCGCGAGGAGCTGGGCTTTGACGGGGTGCTCGTCAGCGACGACCTGGAGATGAAGGCCATCGCCGGCCACTACTCCGTGGAAGAGGCCACCGTGCAGGGCACGCTCGCGGGCGTGGACCTGTTCCTGGTGTGCCACGACGCGGACGTGCAGCGCCGCGCCATCGAAGCCCTGGTGAAGGCGGTGGAGTCCGGTCGCGTGTCACGGGAGCGCATCGCGCAGGCGCACCGGCGGCTGGACGCGCTCAGTGCCCGCTTCGCGCACCCGGCGGAGGACCGGCTCGCCCTGCTGGGGAGCCCGGAGCACCACGCGCTGGCCGAGGGGCTCGTCAGCACCTTCACCGGCCGCGACCCGACCGAGGTGATGCTGGCCTCCCGCTGAAGGCGCGGAGGCCGGACTGCCACGCGCGCTCCCGGCGCCCTGCACCGGGAGCGGATGGAAGGGGCGGACTTCAGCGGCGGTAGGGGCCGCTGCGGTCCTGCCAGCCCAGCGGGCTGAAGCCGCTGGAGTGGCCACCGCGCTTGCCACCCAGCGCCGCGCCGTCCTCGCCCCCCAGGCCCTGGGCCGCGGGCGAGTACGCGGCGCCGCCCTGCACGTTGTACTGGTCACCCATCATCTTCCCGGCGTCGTCGATGATGGAGCGGCCCTGGGTGCCGTCGTTCTTCGCCGTGCGCGGGTCGATGCTGGAGCCAATCTGGTCGATGGTGCCGTTGTAGCCCCGGTTCGCCGGCAGCGTCCAAGGCGGCAGCGGCGTGTTGGTGTCGCCACCCTCCATGTTCTTCATCGCAGCGGGCTGGTCACCGCGCTGGGCGGCAAAGTTGCCCCGCGGCTCATCCGGCTGACTGCCACCCGTCTCCGGAAGGCCCCGGCAGCCCACAGCCAGAACCGCGCCCGCCATCAATGCCGCCGCCGAACCCCACCGCCGAATATTCCGCTCGCGCATGTCGACTCCTCCGAGTCCCTTCAAGCTGGTTGCTCGTACTTTCCGAAGATGGGGCACGCCGGGAATGGAGCCCCCGGGGTGACGCCATGTCCGCGTGACGACGGACCGCACGGACTCCACATATAGCCCCAGCGGCGGCCGGGAGCAGCCCTCTTCAGCGCTCCCGGCGCCCGCTCCGCTGAGGGCTGCTTCTTCGTCGAGGAAGCCCACTTCGAGGCCGCGGGCTGGCGGTGCCTCCGGGCCCGCCGGGGATTGCTCGATGGAGGACGTCTGGGACTGCGTCCTCCCTGAGCCGCCCGGAGCGCTACTTCCTGGTGGCCTTCTTCGCCGCCGCGGCCTTCTTCGCGGGCGCCTTCACGGACGCCTTCTTCTTGCCGGCGCCAGGCTTCTTCGCCGCGGGGGCCTTCTTCGCCGCCACGGACTTCTTCGCCGCGGGAGCCTTCTTCGCCGCGGGAGCCTTCTTCGCCGCAGCCGCGACCTTCCTTGCCGCACGAGGCGCCTTGGCGGCCGGAGCCGCCTTCTTCGCCGGCACCCGCTTGGCTGCAGCGGTCTTCCCCGAGACAGTCTTGCCCGCCGGAGCCTTCTTCGCGGTGGCGACCTTCTTCCCCGCGGGCGCCTTCTTCGCGGCGGGCTTCTTCTCAGCACCGTCCGCCGCCGGGGCATCGCCCTTCAGCGCGGCCAGCACCTCGGCGACGTGGCCGTTCACCTTCACCTTGGGCCACACCTGCTTCAGCACGCCATCCGGGCCAATGAGGAACGTGGCCCGGGTGATGCCCAGGAACTTGCGGCCATAGAGCGACTTCTCGCCCCAGACGCCGTAGGCCTCGGACAGCGCGTGGTCCACGTCGGCCAGCAACGGGAAGGGCAGGTTGAACTTGGTCGCGAACTTCCGGTGGCTCGCGGTGCTGTCCGCGGACACGCCCAGCACCACCGCGCCCGCGGCCTCCAGCGCGGAGTGCTCATCGCGGAAGCCACACGCCTCCACGGTGCATCCGGGGGTGTCGTCCTTCGGATAGAAGTAGAGGACGACACTCCGGCCCGCGAACTGCGCGAGCGATACCGGGGTTCCATCCTGGTCGGGGAGCTGGAACGCGGGGGCCTGGTCACCTGCTTGGGGCATGGGCATGCGGGCTCATTAATCACAAAGCCCGCGCCACTCAACGTCCAGCGACAGCGCCCCGTCAGTGGGCGGGATGCCCCGCTTCACCACCATGGTCATGCCCATGCTCCCCGGGCGGATGGCTGTGCGCCTCCAGCCGGACCAGCGCCTTGCGGCACTCGGTCAGCGCCTGGTGCAAGGGCTCCCGGTCCGCGCCCTCCGGCGTCTGGCCCAGCCGGATGGCCAGGGCCTCACACGCGGCGCGCCTGGCATCCACCTCCGACGTCCCGGGGCCCGTGGCCCCCGGCGTGGCCAGGGGGCGCGGCGGCAGCTTTCCCCGCAAGCGTCGAATGGTGGCGATCCGCTGCTCCGCCTCCGGACGGGCCTTGGAGTCCTTGGGAATCGCCTCGAAGGCGTTGATGACGGGGTCCCATGCCGGGTCCAGGGGAGACACGCGGCGGTCAATCAGCTCGCGGTAGGACTTCTCCGCGTCCCGGAGCTGGTCGGGCCCCTTGTCGCAGCCAGGCGACAGAAGCAGACAGAGCGCGAGCGACATGACGGCGGACAGCCGTCGGGTGGTCATCCTCATGAAGGGTCGGTTCTCCTCTCCTGCTGGCCTCCCGATTGAAGCACGGCTAGGGTGCCGCGTCGTGCAGCCCATTCTCCTCGCCTTCCTGCTTGGCCTGTCCCAAGGCATGCTCCACGCCGTGGGCCCGGACCACTGCGCCGCCATGGCCACCCTCGGCACCCTGGGGGGAGGCCGGCGCCGCGCCGCCATCGCCACCGCCGTGCGCTTCGCGCTGGGACACGCCGTCATGCTGGGCGGCATCGCCGCGCTCTGCATCCTGGCGGGCGTGGGCCTTTCAGAGACCTTCGAGCGCTGGGCCGAGATTTTCGGCGGCGCCGTGCTGGTGGCCCTCGCGGTGGCCGCCCTGCTGTTCCCCAGCAGCCTGGACCACGGTCACCCGCACCTGCCCGGCCACACCCAGGAGCCGCACCAGCACGTGCACACGGTGAGCACCACCGCGGGCGCGCTGATGGCCGTCAGCGGCGTGCGCTCGCTGCTGCTGGCCCTGCCCCCGCTGCTGGTGGGCGGCAGCATGAGCATGGCCGCGTGGATGTACCTGCCCGGCTTCGCGCTGGGCATCCTCATCGGCATGGGCGTGGTGGGGCTGATTTTCGCGGAGGGCATCGCTCGGCTGAACGCGCGAATCACCCTCTGGGTGCAGCGCGCGGTGGCCGTGGGCTCCTGCGCGCTGGGCCTGTTCTGGATGGGCTCGCGGCTCGTCGGCGGCTGAGCCCCTTGGTACAGCGTCCCCGCCCGTGACGGCGGGGACGGACAGCGCGGCGGCTAGCTGCGCTTGTCCAGGATGCCCAGCGACATCATCGCCACCAGGAAGCCGTAGACGACGTGCTCGGGGCGGTTGGCGAACGCCAGCAACTCCGCCACGGTGCGGTTGCCGTCAATCTTCGGCAGCAGCTCCGCCTCCCACCGCTCCAGCTCCACTTCGTTGAGCTGGTAGGCCGGAGCCACGGCGGGGATGAGGCGGTCCTCTGGCTGGAGCAGACGCCGCAGGCGCTCCGGCTTGTAGAGCTTCTTGATGCCCCGAACGATGAGGTTGGCCGGGTGCAGGTCCAGCTTGATGGACTCCGCGCTCGCCTTCTCCCGGAAGCTCAGCACGTACGAGCCTTCATCCCACGCGAAGAGCGAATAGATGACGGCCTTCACCTGCTGGCCCACGTAATAGAGGCGCTCGGTGTCCTTGAGCAGCCCGCGCTCCACCAGCACGTCGCCGGTGCGGCGGTTGGACTGCGCGGCCACCGCCGACGCGTCCTGGAGCTGCTCCGGCTTGATCTTGCCCACGCGGACGAGGAACTGGCCGAAGCGGTCCGCGAGCAGGTTGGAGAGGGCGAACACCGGCGTGCCCTTCTCGAAGTAGACGACCTTCTTCACCTTGCCCTTCTGCACGCCCAGCTCACCCGTCTCGCGGGAGAGATAGAAGGCGGTGAGGAGCGAGGGCAGGTTGTCCCGGATTTCGCCACGACGGCTGCCCGGCGCGCCCGCGGGCGGCGGGTCCGGCGGACGTCCTGGCGTGGGCGGGCGCACGTGGGTGGCCGGCACCTTCTGCATGGGGCTGGCCGTGAGGTTGGCGCCGCGAATCTCCGCCGTGATGTTGCCGCCGCCCGTCACCTTGATGCGGCCGGTCAGTTCCATGGCGTCCTGCGGGCCCTCCTCCTCCACGTCGATGTCCAGCTCCACCTCGAAGGCGTCCTGGAGCGACGCGGCCGAAGCGGAGGGCTTCTCCGGAGGCAGCACCTTCGTCATCGCCTCGAGCAGCTTCTGGGCCTCGAAGGGCTTCTCGAAGTAGCCAGCGGCCTGGTACTTGGTGCGCGACTCGACGGCGTGCTTGCCACCCTTGAAGACGCCGGTGATGAAGAGGAGCGGGAGCTGGGGGTTGTCCTTCCGCAGCGCGTCCGCGAGGTGGTACCCCATCATGTCGGGCAGCAGGATGTCGAGCACGGCCGCCGCCGGAGGCTGGGCCTTGGCCAGCTCCACCGCCTGCTTGCCGCGGCTCGCACCCAGGACCTCGTAGCCCGCCTCCTCGAAGAGCTGCGTGAGGAGGGACAACAGCTCCTGATTGTCATCGACGACGAGGATTCGGGGTGCCATCGCGGGGCGTACCGTACCAGATGCGAAGGGAAGGGTCAGACAATCTGCCCCCGGGTGCTCCTGCCACCGCGGAGGATGCATCCGTCCCTCCAGGCGGTTAGGGTGACGGCCCCGATGTCTCCCTTCCGCTCTCACCTGCGCCGCCTGCTGGCCTGCCTTCCCCTCCTGCTGCCGCTGGGGGCCATGGCCCAATCCGACGGTGGGCTCGACGCGGGCCTCCCCGACGCCTCTGTGGGCGAGGGCGGCGCGGACCGGGACAACCCCGAGGGCGACGACAGTACAGGCAGGGTGAATACGTCCTGCCGCAGCACCCGGGATTGCTCCCCCCGCTTCACCTGCGATGACGGGCTCTGTCGCTACACTGGCGTGCGCCAGGCAGACCAGCAAGGCTGCGTGCTGGGTGCCCAGGCCGCGCTCCTCGTCGTGGGCCTGGCCGCCGTGGCTGGGTACAGGCGCAGGCGTTAGGAGCACACGCATGAGGCTGGGGCTCAAGGCGGACAACCTGCTGGAGCGCGTGGCGGACTGGCTCAACCTGGCCCCACAGCCGGTGGCCCAGGCCTTCTTCGGGATGATGGCGTCGCGCACGCTGATGGCCGGCGCGCGGCTGGGCGTCTATGAGGCCCTGACGGACGGACCGGTGTCCGCAGAGACGCTGGCCGAGCGGCTGAAGCTGTCCCAGGAGGGCACCCGCACGCTGCTGGAGGCGCTGATCGCCTGCGAGGCCGTGGAGCGCCAGCGCGGTGGACGCTACCGGCTGGCCCCGCGCGCCAGGCGCTGGTTGGACCCGCGCTCGCCCCGCTACGTGGGCGCCTTCTTGGAGTTCAACTACGCCCAGTGGGATTGGTGGAACGGGCTGGAGGGCGTGGTGCGCACCGGTCAGGCGGTGGACATCCACGGCTTCGCGCCCGACGACGCGCGCTGGCGCGACTACATCCATGCCATGCACCAGCTGGCGCGGCTGGCGGCCCCGGAGGTCGCGGCGGCCATCCCCCTGCCCCGCGGTGCGAAGCAGGTGTTGGACCTGGGCGGCGCGCACGGCTGGTACGCCGCCGAGCTGTGTCTGCGCAACCGGGGCCTGAAGGCCACGGTGTTGGATTTGGAAGGCAGCGCCCGCGTGGGCCGGGAAATCATCGCCTCGGCGGGGCTGAGCCACCTCGTCACCCACCGCGAGGGCGACATCCTCACCGCGGAGCTGGGCGGCCCGCATGACGGGGTGATGCTCTTCCAGGTGATGCACCACCTGTCCCCCGCACAGAACGTGGCCCTGCTGCGGCGGGTGCGCGCCTCGCTGGCGCCCCGGGGGACGCTGGCGGTGCTGGAGTATCTGCGTGAGAGTGTCGACACGCCCACCAGCGCGGCGCCATTGATTGGCTTGCACTACTTCCTCACCTCCGGCGCGGCCGCCTACACGCCCGCCGAGGTGGAAGGCTTCCTGGACGATGCGGGCTTTCGCATCGAGAACAGCCGCCCTATCCGGCACCTGCCCTTGCAGACGCTTTTGGTGGCTCGACTGGACTGAGCGTCCACCCGACCGCAGTTCTGGCGTGCCTGCCCTGAGGTGGCTTTTCCGCGCGGAGGGCGTCTGCGCTACCCTGCCCGCCCTTTGACGGCTTCCGTCACACCGCTGCCCATGCTTCCCCAAACGCCCCTCCCCGAGGACTCTCCGGACGTACCACTCGCCGTCGACCTCGACGGGACGCTGGTGCGCACGGACACGCTGCACGAGAACCTGCTGGTCCTCTTCAAGCGTGCCCCCTGGCTGCTGCTGCTGGCCCCCTTCTGGGTGCTCAAGGGCAAGGCCTTCTTCAAGGCGGAGGTGGCCCGGCGCGCGGCCCTGGACGCGGCCAGCCTGCCCTACCACGAAGAGCTCCTGGCGTACCTGCGCGAGGAGCAGGCCCGAGGCCGCCGGCTGGTGCTGGCCACCGCGGCGGACCGGCGCATCGCCGAAGCCGTGGCCGCGCACCTGGGCCTGTTCTCCGACGTCGTCGCCAGCGAAGCGACGGTGAACCTGTCCGGCGCGCGCAAGCTGGCGAAGCTGAAGGAGCTGCTGGGCACCTTCGACTACGCGGGCAACGACACGGTGGACCTGCCCTTGTGGCGTGAGTGCCGCCGCATCGTCGTGGTCCACGCGCCGGCCGGGGTGCTGAAGCAGGCCCGGGGCCTGGGCCGCGACGTCCACCGCGTCTTCGAGCGCCCCGACACCCACCTCCGCACCTGGGTGAAGGCGCTGCGCGTGCATCAGTGGGCGAAGAACGCGCTCGTCTTCGTGCCGCTGCTGGCCGCCCACAAGGCCACCGAGCCGGACAAGCTGCTCCAGGCGCTGCTGGGCTTCGCGGCCTTCAGCCTGTGCGCCTCCAGCGTGTACGTGCTGAATGACCTGCTGGACCTGGACTCCGACCGGCGCCACCCGACGAAGAAGAAGCGCCCCTTCGCGGCCTGCACGCTGCCGGTGAGCACCGGCGTCATGCTGGCCCCCGTGCTGCTGCTGGCCGGCGCCGCGGTGTGCCTGCTGCTGCCGCCCGCCTTCGCCGCCCTGCTGGGCACCTACTACGTGCTGACGCTGGCCTACTCGCTGCGGCTGAAGCAGGTGGTGATGTTGGACGTGCTGGTGCTGGCCGGGCTGTACACGGTGCGCATCTTCGGCGGCGCGCTCGCGGTCAACGTGCCCACGTCCAGCTGGCTGATGATGTTCAGCATGTTCCTCTTCCTCTCGCTCGCGCTGGTGAAGCGCCTGAGCGAGGTGCGCCGGCTGCGGCAGTCCAACGAGGCGTCCGCGCATGGCCGTGGCTACCTGGCCCAGGACTACGAGCAGCTCGCCAGCCTGGGCGCGGCCTCGGGACAGGTGTCCGTGCTGGTGCTGGCGCTCTACATCACCTCCGATGAAGTGACGGCGCTGTACGCCCACCCGGAGCGGCTGTGGCTCATCTGCCCGGTGATGCTGTACTGGGTGGGCCGGGTGTGGCTGCTGGCCCACCGCGGGCTGGTGAACGAGGACCCGCTCGTCTTCGCCCTGAGGGACCGGGTGAGCTACGCGGTAGGGCTCGTGTGCGCGTTGGTGCTATGGGCCGCCACGTGAGAGGTCTTTCGCGATGAAGTCACGGGAGTCCTGGGGGCGTTACCCCCAAGTCGAACAACGCACGCACGCCCTGGCGTGGCGCTCGGACGCGCTGCCCAGGAAGGACGTCAGCCTGCTGCCCCACGGACTGGGGCGCAGCTACGGCGACTCGTGCCTCAACGCGGATGGCACGCTGCTGCTCACCACGGGGATGGACCGCTTCATCGCCTTCGACCCGGCCACGGGCGAGGTCCGCTGCGAGGCGGGCGTGTCGCTGGACACGATTCTGCGCCTGGCCGCGCCGCGCGGCTGGTTCCTTCCGGTGACGCCGGGCACCAAGTTCGTGACGGTGGGCGGCGCCATCGCCAACGACGTGCACGGGAAGAACCACCACCGGGGTGGCACCTTCGGCCGCTACGTGCGGCGCTTCGAATTGCTGCGCTCGGACGGCAGCCGCCGGGTGTGCGCGCCGGATGAGAATCCGGACTGGTACGGCGCGACGATTGGTGGCCTGGGTCTCACCGGCCTTGTCACGTGGGCCGAGGTGCAGCTCAAGCCCATCAGCAACCCGTACGTGCTCCAGGAGACGGTGCCGTTCGGGAACCTGGAGGGGTTCCTCGACGTGGCCCGCGCGTCGGAGAAGGACTACGAGTTCACCATGGCGTGGGTGGACTGCCTGGCCCGGGGCAAGAAGCTGGGACGGGGGCTCCTGTACCGGGGCAACTTCGCGCCGCCGCAGTTCGACGGGCTGCCGCTGGCCAAGAGCCACCTGTCACACGGCGTGGGGCTGGCGGTGCCCATGGACATGCCGGCCTTCTGCCTCAACCGGCTGTCGGTGTCCGCCTTCAACTGGCTCTACTACCACCGGCAGAACGGCAAGCCGAAGCAGCGGCTGACGCACTACGACCCGTTCTTCTACCCGCTGGACGCCATCTACGGGTGGAACCGCATCTATGGCCGGCGCGGCTTCCTCCAGTTCCAGTGCGTGGTGCCCTACGCCACCGCGAAGGACGCGCTGAAGGAAATCCTGGAGCGCAGCGCGCGCGGCGGACTGCCCAGCTTCCTGTCGGTGCTGAAGACGTTCGGTGACATTCCCTCGCCGGGGTGGCTGTCCTTCCCGCGAGAGGGCGTGACGCTGGCCATGGACTTCGCCAACCGCGGCGAGAAGACGTGGAAGCTGGTGGAAGATTTGGACCGGCTGACGCGGCAGGCGGGCGGCGCGGTGTACCCGGCGAAGGACGCCCGGATGAGCCCGGAGCACTTCGCGGCGTACTTCCCGCAACGTGAGCGCTTCATGCAGTACGTGGACCCGTCGTTCTCCTCGTCATTCTGGCGGCGGGTGAATCCGGCGGCCCTGCCCTCTTCCCTGTCCGCTGACCTTCTTTCCGAGATTCGCTCCCCATGAAGAAAGTGCTCGTCCTCGGCGCCACCAGCGCCATTGCCCAGGCGACGGTGCGGCTCTTGGCCGCGCGCGGGGCCTCGCTGTACCTGACTGGCCGCAACGCGGCGAACCTCGACGCGGTGACGAAGGACGCCGCCACGCGCGGCGCGGCCAACGTCGCGTCGCAGGTGGTGGACCTGAACGACTTCGACACCCACGAGGCGCTGGTGGAGGCCGCGTACACGGCGCTGGACGGGCTGGACGGCGTAGTGCTGGCGCACGGCGTGCTGGGCGACCAGGCGGAGGCGCAGCGCTCGTGGACGGCGACGGAGGCGGTGCTGCGCACCAACTTCCTGAGCGCGGTGTCGCTGCTGACGGTGCTGGCCAACCGCTTCGAGGCGCAGAAGGCCGGCACGCTGGTGGTGATTTCGTCGGTTGCGGGCGACCGCGGCCGGCAGAGCAACTACGTGTACGGCGCGTCGAAGGGCGCGCTCAACGTCTTCCTCCAGGGCCTGCGCAACCGGCTGATGAAGTCCAACGTCGCGGTGGTGACGGTGAAGCCGGGCTTCGTCGACACGCCGATGACGGCGCACCTGCCGAAGAACAAGCTGTTCGCCTCGCCGGAGAAGGTGGCGCGCGGACTCTTGAGCGCGGCGGACTCGAGGAAGAACGAAGTCTATGTGCCCGGCATCTGGGCGCTCATCATGCTCATCATCCGGACCATCCCGGAGACGGTGTTCAAGCGCATGAAGCTCTGAGCAGGCGTGCCCGCTCAGTCCAGCGCGGGCACGTCGCGGCCCTCGCCGAAGCCCAGGGCCCAGAAGCGCGGCCGGACGGGCTCGCGCGCCAGCAGCCACAGCAGATGGTACTTCGCCTCGTCCTGGCCATCCAGCGCGAGCGCGAAGGTGCCGTAGTGCATGGCCACCGACGTGGCCGAGCGCAGCACCTTGTGCGCCCGCAGGGCCTCCACCGGCCCCATGTGGACCGGACGGAACGCCGTGGGCCGGTAGGCGCCAATGGGCAGCACCGACAGCCGCATGGGCCCGAAGCGCTCGGCCATCATCGCGAAGTGGGGACCGAAGCCCGTGTCGCCCGCGAAGAACACCGGCCCGCCAGACGTGGAGAGGACGTAGCCCGCCCAGAGCGTCGCCGCGCTGTCGGTGAGCCCGCGATTGGAGCGGTGCTGCGCCGGCACCGCCGTCACCGTGCGGCCCGGGGCCACCTCCGTGGACTTCCACCAGTCCAGCTCCACCACGTGCCGGAAGCCCTCATCGTCCAGCAGCGCCTTGTTGCCCAGCCCCACGATGAAGCGCGGCTGGTGCGCCGCCTCCAGGCGCCGCAGCGTCGGCAGGTCCATGTGGTCATAGTGGTTGTGGCTCACCACCACCACGTCGATGGGCGGCAGGTCCTCGAAGCGGATGCCCGGAGGCCGCACGCGCTTGGGGCCGAGGAAGGGCACCGGGCTCGGACGGTCCGAATAGATGGGGTCCGTCAGCAGGTTGAGCCCGTCCGCCTGGACGAGCACGGTGGCGTGGTTGATGAACGTCACCCGGAGCTGTCCCGGCCCCACGCGCTCCGGAGGCGACTTGCCCGGAGGTGCGTCCTCGTAGTCCCGCCACGGGCCACGAGGCCCCTTGCGGAGCGCCTTGAAGACCTCGTCCGGACTCAGGCGCTTGACGGGCTCCAGGTTCTGGAAGTGCTCACCGTCGAAGTGCTCCGTCACCGGCCCCTGGTGACGCGGACCGGCGAACAGACACCCTCCGAGCCACGGCACGCCCAACAGCAACAACACCGATGCGAGCCTCGACATGCGTGCGGCGCTCCCTGCGAGACACCTCGGAAGACAGCCCGCGCGGCCCAGGCCCGATTCCGTGTCCCAGCCCGGCAGTGGACCGGGTTCAGGCTCGGCCGGCAACCGGGAATGCACGCGCCCGAAGCGGCCCCCGCCCCCGCGCTCACGTCACGATGGCGTGCAGGACGCGCTCGAACAGCCAGGGCGTCTTCCCCAGGAGCCGCACCACGGGGCGGCGAAGCCAGGGCCGTCGCGCCAGCATGAGCAGCGCGCCCGTCGACCGGGAGTACTTGCCAAAGACGCGCTGGAAACACTGCTCGTAGGGCATCAGCGCCTCGCGCGTGGCGCCATGCATGAGCGCTTCCGGGAGCAGGTTCCCCAGCGACTCCGCGCACACGAAGGCCAGCGACAGGCCCTCTCCGGTGATGGCGTCCACGTAGCCCGCCGCGTCGCCCACCAGCGCGAAGCGGTCGGCGATGCGCGCTCGGGACACCCGGGCCAGCGGCCCCGCGCCGCGCGGCTGGGAGTCCGGCTCCGCGCCAGAGAGCCGCTCCGACAGCCTGGGGAAGCGGGCCAGCAATGCCTCGAAGCTCACCCGCCCTTCCACCACGCCGCCCTCCCAGAGGAAGGCCAGGCCCACGCGCCGCGCGCCCGCGGGCGTCACGTAGGCCTCAACGCCCTGCGCGAAGTGAATCTCCACATAGGGCGTCCACGGTGCGAGCTGGAAGTGTCGTCGCAGGCCGAAGCGGCGCGCTCCCGTGGGCTCCACCTCCAGGCCCTCCGCGCGGCGCAGCGGTGAAGCCAGCCCGTCCGCGGCCACCAGCATGGCGGCCTCCACCGGGCCCTCGGCCGTATGCAGCACCACGCCCTTGCCATCCCGCTGATGGGACAACACCTGCGTGCGCTCGCGCAGCTCCACGCCCACCGTGCGCGCCCGCGACACCAGCGCCGTGGCCAGCGCCACGCGCCGCACGCCCAGCGCGCCCTTGCCCGGGAGCAGGCCCTCCGCAGTGCTGCCATCTTCCTGGACGTAGCGGATGCCCACGAAGGGATGGCTGCCCTGGTCGTCCAGCAACGGCAGCACGCCCAGCCGCTCCAGCACCGCCATGCCGGGAGGCAGCAGCCCTTCACCACAGGCCTTGTCCACCGGCGCGGTGCCGCGCTCCAGCACCACGGTGTTCAGCCCGCGCAGCGTGGTGGTGATGGCCACCGCCAGCCCCGCGGGCCCTCCACCCACCACGGCGACGTCATACCGCTTCACGGCGTGGACTCCTCCGGGACTCGCGTCCCCATGACGGCGGGTCTCACGCCGACGCCGGCACACGCCACCCGGCCCGCGACGTCACGTGTCGCTCTCCGCGCGCACCATCGCCAGCGCGCTCTTGGCCATCTCCACCGCCAGCCCCACGGCCCCGACCTTCTTCGGCGGCGCCAGCTCCTCGGCCAGATAGCGGCGCAGCGCCTCGGCGCGGCGCAGCTTGCCGCTGGACGTGCGCGGCAACGTGCCTGGCACGAGCAGCCGCACGGCGTGAGGCCGCACGCCCGTCGTCTCCACCACCGCCGCGCGGATGCGCTCCTCGACCACGTCATCCGCATCCTGTCCCGCGCGCTCCGCGAGGATGAGGAGCGCCTCGTCCTCGGCGCCTTCGGGCGTGAAGCCCAGCGCCACCGCGCAGCCCATGCGCACGCCCGCCACGTTCTGCAGCGGCTCCTCGAACGCCTGCGGCGCGTGGTTCGCGCCTCGGATGATGACCACGTCCTTCGCCCGGCCCGTGAGGAACAGCTCGCCCTCCGCGATGAAGCCCAGGTCGCCCGTGTCCAGCCAGCCATCCCGCGTCAGCGTCCGGTCCGTGGCCTGCGCGTCCGCGAAGTAGCCGGCCATCAGGGACGGCCCCCGCGCGAACACCTGGCCCACGCACCGCTCCGCGAGCACCTCGCCCGTCTCGCCGCGCACCTCCACCTCGAAGCCCGCCACGGGCATGCCCACGCTCACCAACGCACGCGCGCCCTCCGCCACCCGGCCTTCCCGCGCCAGCAGCCCCGCGTCCACGCCCAGCGCGCGAGGCCCCCTCCCCTCCGGCGGGAAGGTGACGGCGAGCGACGCCTCGGACAGGCCGTATACCGGCCGCAGCGCCCGCGCGGAGAAGCCCCACCGCTCGAAGCGCTCCGAGAAGCGGCGCAGCGTGTCCATGGACACCGGCTCCGCGCCGTTGAGCGCGTGGCGCCACGACGACAAATCCACCCCTTCCAGCTCCGCGTCCTTCACCCGCTTCAAGCACAGGCCATAGGCGAAGTTGGGCGCGGGAGAGATGTAGCCCCGGTGGCGCGACAGCGCGCGGAGCCACAGCGCGGGCCGCGCGAGGAAGACCTCGGGGGGAATCAGCACCAGGCTCCCTGGGTAGTACAGCGCGGACAGCAGACAGCCGATGAGCCCCATGTCGTGGTACAGCGGCAGCCAGCTCACCCCCACCCGGGGCACCCCCTCCCCCAGCGGCATCGCCACCTCCAGCGCCGCGACCTGCGCCAGCAGCGCCTCGTGCGTCAGCATCACTGGCTTCGGGTCCACCGTGGAGCCGGACGAGAACTGGATGAGCCCCAACGCCTCGGGCCGCACGGGGGCCTCCAGCGCGTCGTCTCCTCTCGACACGTCATCCACCGTGTGGCAGCCCAGCCGGGGACGCGCGCGCTCCACGCTGGGCCCCAGCAGCAGCCGCACACGGGAGTCCGTCAACACCATCACCGAGCCCGTCACCTGGAGCATCCGCGAGGTCGCGCGGTGATACTCCTCCAGCCGCCCCAGCCGCACCGGCGGGTACAGCGGCACCGGCACCGCGCCGGCGAGCAACGTGCCGAAGAAGGCGTCCATGAAGGCCGGCGAGGTGGGCAGCAGCAACGCCACCCGGTCACCCTCGCGCACGCCCAGCCGGGCCAGCCCCGCGGCGGTGCGCTTCGCCCGTCGATACACGTCCGCCCAGGGCATGAACACCTCGCGCTCGGACGCGTCCACGAAGGTGAGCCCCAGCGGCGACGAGCGCCCGGTGTCCGCGAGCGCCGCGTTCACCGTCAGGTGCCTGGGCGGAGGCAACGCCGGGCCCACCAGTCGCGCGCCAGCGCCCTTCACGGCAGGGCCTCCTCCGGCAGGGGCTCCACCGGAGCCGCGACTCGCTGCGCCACCAGCTTCGCCAAATCTCCCACCGTGCGCACGCCCTGCGCGTCCTCTTCGGACAGGCGGATGCGGAAGCGGTTCTCCAGCCCCACCGCCAGCACCGTGAGGCCCAGGCTGTCCAACTGGAGGTCGCGTATCAGGTCCTGCGAGGGCTCCACCTCGCCCTTCCACTCCAGCTCCTCGGTGACGATGCGATGAATCTCCGTCATGACCTCCAGTTCGCGTTCAGCCACGTGGCACCTCCGGAATGAAACGAGGGCGATGGGAGAACGCCTGCGCGTACACCTCACCCAGCGCCGCCTCTTCCGCGCGAATCCGCACGTAGAGCAGCGCCGCATTACCCACCGAGAAGGCCAGCGCCGTCCACCATGCACCGTGGATGAGCGGCACACACGCCAACTCCAACACCACCGCGACATAATTGGGGTGGCGCAGGAAGCGATAGGGCCCGCCTGTCACCGGCGCCAGCCCCGGCACCACGATGATGCGCGAGTTCCACCGGTCGCCCAGCGTGGCGATGGCCCAGTACCGCAGCCCCTGCGCCACCACCGCGCCCGCCAGCGCCGCCCAGCCCCACGCGCCCGGGAAGCCGCGCCGC
The DNA here is from genome assembly GCF_013372585.1 of Myxococcus sp. AM010. Lineage (NCBI taxonomy): Bacteria > Pseudomonadati > Myxococcota > Myxococcia > Myxococcales > Myxococcaceae > Myxococcus > Myxococcus sp. AM010. Next base: position 154,272 of record NZ_JABXEO010000004.1, on the reverse strand, counting down.
AGCAGGAACACCTCCGCCACGCACGCCACCAGGAACAGCGTGTGGAACACCACCATGAAGCGGTAGTGCCGCTGCCCCGTCTCCACCCCGCCGCGCGCGAAGGCCCGGGCGGCGTTGCGCTTGGAGAGCACCAGCTCCACCAACCGCTCCACGACGAGCGCCGCCATGAAGCCCAGGAAGAGGGCCTGCGTGGAGGTCACCATCGCAGCAGCACCATCTCCGCGCCGAAGCCCGGGCCCATGGCCATCATCACGCCCCACTCCCCCGGCCGCGCGCGCACGGACTCCAGCGTCTCGCCGAGCACGAAGAGCACCGACGCGGAGGAGAGATTGCCCACCTCGCGCAGGGAGGCCCACGAGCGCTCCAGCGTCGAGGGCGCCAGCTCCAGCGCCTCCTCGAAGGCCTCCAGCACCTTGGGCCCGCCGGTGTGCGCCACCCAGTGCCGGATGTCTTCGCGCTTCAGCCCGTGCTGCGCGAGGAAGCCGTCCACGTTGCCCCGGATGTGGTCCTTCACGAGCCCCGGCACCTTGGCGGACAGCACCACCTTGAAGCCGGTGTCCACCACGTCCCAGCCCATGATGCGCTCGGTGTCCGGGTAGAACACGGACCGCGACGCCACCACCCGCGGCCCTCGAGCCCCCGGAGCCGCGGCGCCACGGAGCACCGCGCACGCCGCGCCGTCGCCGAAGAGGCCGGACGCGATGATGTTCGGAATGGACAGGTCCTCGCGCTGCAACGTGAGCGAGCACAGCTCCACGGCGATGACGAGCGCCGTGTGCTCCGGAAAGCCGCGCAGGTAGTCCGCCGCCCGCGCCACGCCCGCCGCGCCCGCCACGCAGCCCAGACCGAAGAGCGGCGTGCGCTTGAAGTCCTCGCGGAAGCGCACGCGGTTGGCCAGCCGCGCGTCGATGCTCGGCGTGGCGATGCCCGTCACGGTGACGAAGAAGACGTGGTCCACCTCCCCGGGCGTGAGCTCCGCCGCGTCCAAGGCCTGGCGCACCACCGTTTCACCCAGCTCCGTGGCCGAGCGAATCCAGGCGTCATTGCGTTGCTGGAACGTCACCAGCGGTGGGTAGGCCTCCAGGGGCAACGCCAGATGCCGGCCCCCCACCTGGACGGCGCGGTGCAGGTCCTCCAGCCGCTCCAGGTTGAAGTGGCGCGTGGCCCACAGCTCGCGGAACGCGGCGATGAGCTGCTCCTGACTGGCGTAGTGCGGCGGGAGTGCCCGCCCCACGGCACGGATGGAGGGCGAGCGGTCCTGGCCTGAGGCACTGAGCATGGCGTTCCCGAATCATTCGCGTCGGTGGAGAGTGGACGCTTAATCGGAGATAGCGTCCAACGCGATACGGGATGTTCCAGCTGACGCCTCCCGCACGGACCGCGCCTGTCCGACTGTCACGCGGATGACGCACACGGTCGTCGCGGCCGGCGCATTCCTGGGGAACGAACCTTGCTCAACGCCGGATGAAGGCCGCCCCCCACAGCAGGAGCAGCGCCCACGTCAGCCCGCCCGGTGCCGACGAACAGCCGCCCTCGTCACCCCCACGGTCCAGGTCGCCTCCAGGGCCTCCGGCGCCCCCTCCATCCGGCGCACCGCCCACGCCACCGTCCGGGGCGCCTCCCGGCCCGCCGTCGGCCCCACCGTCCGAGTCGTTCCCAGTGCCCGCATCCACTCCACCATCCGGGTCAGGCGGTGGCACGGTGGCGCAGGGCGCGCCGGAGTCCTCCCCGGAGATGCACAGCCGCCCATAGCGGCCCAGGCCTTCGCGCCGGCCGTCCACAACGGCGACGATGACGTGCGTGGCGGCCTCGGCGTCCACGCGAGCGGACAGGGTCCCCACGCCATCCGCCCGCGCGACGCGCAGCACCTGCGTCGGTGTCACCGCGGCCACCAGCAGGTGGATGGAGGGAGCCTCCTCGCCCTCGGTCGGCACGAAGGAGGCGGTGACGGAAGACGTCCCCCCTTCCACCTCGAAGTAGCGCGTCGACGCGGCCGCCACCCGCACGGACGGCTCCGACACCGGCAGCGTGCGCGGCGCGACGGTCAGCGGCGCATAGCCCTCACCACTCGCATACCCCGCGCCGCGCGCCCGGCGCGGCCCGGTGGCCAGGTTCCACAGGGCGAACTCGGCGAAGGCGGTGTCGAAGTCCGCGCCCCAGTCGCGCCGCAACGCCGTCTCCACCAGCACCGGCCAGCGGACCGACGGCGTCACGACGCTCTCCTCCCACAGCGAGCGCACCACCCCATCCCCGAAGCGCTCGCCCAGGAACTGGAAGTAGATGCTCGTGCCATAGCTGAAGGACACCGCCGGCCCCTCCGGGTCCAGCGCCAGGGTGCGGTCCGGACGTGACAGGTACGCGGCGGTGAAGCGCTCCAGGTCATCCAGCGCGGGCCGGTAGCGCTCACTGGCCCAGACCGCGGTGCCCTCCGACGCCACGCTACCCAGACCCGGGTGATAGGCGGCCTGCACGGCGTGGAAGAACTCGTGGCTGGCGAGGATGTCCACGGCCTCGCCGTAGGACGGGTAGCTGTAGCCCGCGAAGTCGTTCTCCTGGAGCATGTGCCCGGTGCAGCGCGACGACGTCTCCAGACAGCCGTCCAGCCGGAAGGCTCCGTCCGCGATTCCGCCGAAGTCCACCAGGTACACATCGAAGCGGCCGTCACCGCCGTTGTCGCTCCCCACCCAGCCGTCCTCCGGCGGCAGGCGGAAGCCCAGCCCTTCATAGAAGACGGCGACGCGGTCATACGCGGACGCGACGGTCTCCACCGCGTCCGGAACGCCGCTCCCGTCCGCGTCCGCCGCCGGCACGGCGTTGGAGCCCGAACGGGAGAAGTGGATGCGGAAGCGCCCCCCAGGGGACACGACCGACTCCACCGCCTCGCCCTCGTCGAAGCGCGGAGGCATCGCCGAGGGCGAGGTGGGGCGCGCTCCCGCTTGCAGTCCCGCTTCCCACGTCACGAACGCATCGTGACGCTCGTGCGGTTCACGCGGGGCCTGCTGGACAGGTCCACACCCGAAAGGGAGCAGCAGGAGCAGCGCCCGGAGCTTCATGGCAGGAAGGCCCACTTCACGCGGAGCTGCCCCGAGCCGCTCGGCGTCCCCGACGGCAGCTCATTCGTCGCGTCGCAGTGCTCCTGCACGGCCAGCTCATAGTAGGACGTCACCTCGAACTTCACGTGGCGCCCGTCGGCCAGGCGGATGATGAAGACATCCCCCGTCATCCGCACGCAGCCCTGGTAGGCCCAGAAGCTGCTCAGCGCCATCGTCGGCCCGGAGAGGCCCGAGTTGTCCGGGATGAACTCGCACGTGTCGGTGTACCAGGCGTCCGACTGGAAGGTCAGGTCCTCGGGCACGGACGTCACGGTCTCGAAGCGGGTGCCCGTGGGCAGCCGCGCCACGCCAATGCAGGACGGGCCGGACGTGCCGCCGTTCACCCGGATGTAGTAACGGCGGAACGCGACGTCCCAGCCGTGGTCGCCCAGCGACGTCTGGTCGTCGATGTTGACCCGGGACAAACCCTCGGGCGTGAAGCGGGCGTAGGTGTAGGACTGGTTCACCGTGAGGCCACCCGCGCGGGCGTCGATATACGAACGGAACTCGCCCTCCGAGGCCTCCTCCTCGTACATCGCCGTCGTCGACGGCGTCGTGAGCAGGTTCAGCCGGTCGATGCTCTGCTCGCTGCAGGGCACGTCGCTCTGGCACTGCGGCTCCGTGCCCGCGTCCGGCTCCGTGCCCGCGTCCGGCTCCGTGCCCGCGTCCGGCTCCGTTCCCGCGTCGGGCTCCGGCTCGGTGCCCGCGTCGGGCTCCGGCTCGGTGCCCGCATCGGGCTCCGGCTCGGTGCCAGAGTCCGGCGTCGGGTTCGTCCCGGAGTCCGTCTGTCCGGCGTCGGGCACCGGGGTGGGGTCCTCATCGGATGAACCACAGTTCACCAACAGGGCCAGCGCCATCGCCACGGCGGCCAGCACCCACAGGCCCTGCTTGCCGGCCTTCGTGTGCATCGTTTCTTCGGGGTGAGTCTTCATCAACGGCCCTTTCCCTCGGGTGGTGCGGAGCCGGAGACCACCGATGGCCAGGACAAGACGCACACGGCGCTGTGCCATTCCGGCCCCCACGCGCGACACCATAATTGATAACGATTCTCATATTCAATATTTGATCCGCGAAATCATCATCTGGGTGGGGCGCCCAGGCCGGAATTGACCGCGGCCCTCACCAATCCCCTCATGCGGTGGTTCGCGAAGCGCGACGTGCGCGAGCGCTCCATCGCAGCCTGGTGGGGCGCCCCGCCCGCGCTGGCGGCGATTTCTCCGCGCGATGCCGCCGGAGGGTTCGCCTACCGCGGCGACGCCATCGCTCAGCCCTTTTGCGCCGCGCCATGAGGCGAGGCGCCCCGAGGGCCGGGGCGCACCCGGGCAGCTCGCTGTTCGGAAATGTCGGGAGATTTCGCGGCGCAAAACCCCCGACATTTCCGAACAGCGAGTGACGGGAGTGGCTCCGGCCGACCCTCCGCGGGGGCCCCTGGGGTGGCCGCGCGGTCCGCTCCGCATGAAGTCCGCCACGGTGGTGATGGCAGCCGCGCGCCTTGCGCCCCCGCGCGCATGCACTCCCACGCGAACCGCTCTGTCCTGCTGTCGCTCCTCCTGCCCTGCCTGGCGCTCGCTCAGCTCACGGACGACACGCCGCGGAGGGCTCGCCCACTGAGGCAACTCCGCCGCTCAGCGCATCTGTGCTGCGCGATGAGTCAGCGCAGCCGCCGGCACGCGGACGTCTTCACCGCCAGGGACACCCGCGCGCCGGGCGCCACGCCCAGCTCACGCACCGACGCGGACGTGAGCCACACCACCCAGCGCACGCCCGCCACCTCCACGATGGCCGCGTCCTCACCCGTCGCCACGGGCTCCACGTCCACCACCGTGCCCGTCAGGACGTTGCGCGCGGAGACGCCCGTCAGCGGTTGGATGGACAGCAGGATGTCCGCGGCCGGCACGGCATAGGCCGCACGCGTGCCCGGCGCCAACGCGGGCGAGTCCGGCACCCACAGCGACAACCCACCCCGCACCCGAAGCCGCAGCCCTCCGCCGTCCGGGCGCTCCAGGACGCCTTCGAGGATGTTCTCCTCCCCTTCCCCTTCACCGGCGAGCAGGCCTCGCGCCGCCGCGCCCAGCACTTCGGCCGCGGGCCCGGCCGCGCGGACCTGTCCCTGGTCCAGCAGCAGCGCCTCCCGCGCCAGCACGCGCGCCTCGCCCAGCTGATGCGTCACGTACAGCATCGGCACCCGGGACTCGTCGCGCACGCGCAGCAGGTACGGCAGCACCCGCTCTTTCAGCGCCACGTCCAGCGCGGCGAGCGGCTCATCGAGCAGCAACAACGCCGGATCCGTGGCCAGCGCGCGCGCCAACGCCACCCGCTGCTTCTCGCCCCCGGACAGCGTGGCCGGATAGCGGCGCAGCAGCGGCGCCAGCTCCAGAAGCTCCACGGCCTCGTCCACGCGAGAGGCCCGCCCCGGCCGCGCGCCGAAGCGCACGTTCTGCTCCGCCGTGAGGTGCGGGAAGAGCAGCGCGTCCTGGGGCACGTAGCCCATGCGGCGCTGTTCGGGCGGCACGTCGCTTCGGGCAGCGCTGTCCAGCAGCACGCGGCCCTCCAGCACCACCCGGCCCCGGGCGCCGCGCCGCAGTCCCGCGAGCACCTCCAGCAGCGACGTCTTCCCGGAGCCCGAGCGCCCCATCACCGCCACCGACGCGCCGTCCAGCCGTGTCCCCACCTCCAGCGTGAAGCGCGCCAGTGGCAACCGGATGTCCAGCTCCAGGCTCACGCGCGCACCCGCCGCCCGCGCCGCCGCGCCGCCGCCTCGGTCGCGAACACCGCCACGAAGGCGAGCAGCGCCGCCACGCCCGCCAGTCGCAGCGCCTCCGCGTCCCGCCCCAGCTGCGTGCGCTGGAAGATGGCCAGGGACAGCGTCTGCGTGCGGCCTGGGATGTTGCCCGCCACCAGCACCGTGGCCCCGAACTCGCCCAAGGCACGGGAGAACGCCAGCAGCGCGCCCACCAGCACGCCGCGCCAGGCCAGCGGCAACGTCACCCGGAAGAAGGCGCGCGTGCGCGAAGCGCCCAGCGTGCGCGCCACCGCCACCAGCCGCGGGTCCACCTCCTCGAAGCCCGAGCGCGCCGAGCGCACCAGCAACGGGAACGCCATCACCGCGCTCGCCAGCACCACGGCCTTGGGCGTGAAGACGACCTCCACGCCCCACGCATCCAGCACGCGCCCCAACGGACCGTTGCGTCCGAGCAACTCCAGCAGCACCAGTCCCACCGCCGTGGGCGGCAGCACCAGCGGCAGCGTCAGCAGCGTCTCCACCACGCCCTTGCCCGGACCGTCCCACCTCGCCAGTGCGTACGCGACCGCGAGCCCCGGCGGCAGGATGAGGAGCGTGGCCAGCGCCGCCACCCAGAGCGTGAAGGACACCAACGCCGTGACGCCCTCCATCAGGGAGCCCGCGCGCTGGGAGCGCCGAAGCCGTGGCGTGCGAAGACCTTCCGGGCCGCGTCTGACTGAAGGAAGCGCACGAAGGCCCGCCCGGCCTCCGGCGCGCCGCCCTTCGTCAGCGCCGCCACCGGATACACGATGCGCGGCGCGTCCTGCTCGGGCACCTGGAAGGCGACGCGCACGCGCTTCGAATGCGCCGCGTCCGTGGAATACACCACGCCCGCGTCCACGCGCCCCGTCTCCACCGCCGCCAGCGCGGCGCGCACGTCGAGCGCCGGGATGATGTTCGGCGCCAGCGCCGTCCAGAGCCCCGCCTTCACCAGCCAGGCCTTCGCATACACGCCCGCGGGCACCGCCTCCGGGTCCGCCAGCGACAAGCGCTTCAGCCCACGCAACCCGGCGGGTGATGACGGGGCTGACTTCGCGTCCACCGGCACCACCACCACCAGCCGGTTGGACAGCAGGTCCACGCGCGTCGAGGGCGCGACCAGGCCCGCCTTCTCCACCGCATCCAGCTGCGCCGTGTCGGCGGAGAGGAAGACGTCCGCGGGCGCCCCGGCCAGGGCCTGACGTGCGAGGCCACTGGAGGCCCCCAGGGAGAGCTCCACCGCGTGGCCCGTGGCCTGGGTGAAGACCGGCGCCAGCTCCCGGAGCGCGTCCGAGGTGCTCACGGCCGAGAACACCAGCACCGTGTCGGCCTGGGCAGACCCACCCGCCAGCAACGCGGAGACGGCACAAAGCAGGAACAGATGACGCATGGCGTAGCACCTCGCATATCCGGACAACCCGCGTTGCATTGTCGTCAGGTCAGCGTCCTTCTGGACAACAGATTGACCTGCCCATGCGGGGCCGCTATGGGATACTCCGTGTCACGGAAATTCCACAAAGAGGATGAAGACGTTTCCGAGGACCTGGAGAGGCTCCAGAACCTGCTCCTCGCGCTGGGCCGGCGCAGCTCGCTCCGAGACCCCATCGCCAACATGTGCGAGCAGCTCCAGTTCACGCCACCTCAGGTTCACGCCATCCTCTGGCTGGGTCAGGACGGCCCGCTCACCATGGGCGAGCTGGCGCGCCGGCTGGGTGTCACGGAGAAGACCGTCACGGGTGTGGTGGACCGGCTGGAGCGCCAGGGACACCTGCTGCGCGAGCGCAGCGCCACCGACCGCCGCGTCGTCCACTGCCGCCTGACGGAGGACGGCCAGTCGACCTGGGAGCGGCTCGACCGCGTGGTCGTCCATGGCATGCACCAGTTCCTGGGCATCCTCGACGCAGGAGACCGCAAGGCCCTCTTCCGCATCCTGGAGAAGCTGCTGAAGCGCATGGGCGGCGCCTCGCCCACGCCGGCCACGCCCGCGCCGCGTGAGCGCACGGGCTGACAGCCGGGCCCTCGGCGGGGCCCCCGTCCTCCAGGCTGCCTGACAGGCTTCATGTCCGGGGGGGCAGCCCCCCTGCGTCGCGCGGCGGTCGCAGCTTGCGACGGGGGGTGGAAGGCGATGACGGGACGCGCGCGCGGGGTGGCGGTAGGGGTGCTGCTGGGCCTGATGGCCTGCCGGAAGGACGCGGAGCAGTCGTCTCCCTCCACGGAGACCCCCGCACCGAAGCCGCCCGAGCCTCCCACGCTGCCCGCCGGACGCGCCGTGGCGCTCGCCTCCGTCGCGCCCCTGGTGGCGTCCGTGAGTCCGGCCGTCGTCAACGTGGAGGTGCGGCTGGGGGCGCCCACGCCCGGCGAGGCGAACGACACACCCTGGGGTGGTGGCGGCCCCTCGCCTTTCGGTGGCCCGCCGTTCGACGGCCTCCCTTTCGGCGACGCCCCCGAGGAGCCGCTGTCTCCCTTCGAGAGTCCCTCGCCCTTCGCGCCACCGGTGCGCGAGGGCATCGGCTCCGGATTCATCATCGACGCCAAGGGGCTGGTGCTCACCAACCACCACCTGGTGGCGGACGCGGAGGCGATTCAGGTGCAGCTCGCGGACGGACGTGACCTGGAGGCGCGCGTGCTGGGCTCGGACCCGCTCACGGACGTGGCGGTGCTCCAGCTCGAACGCCTGGACGGCGGCAAGCCCTTGCCGGTGGTGCGGTTGGGTGACTCGGATGCGCTGCGCGTGGGGGACTGGGTGCTGGCCATTGGCAACCCCTTCGGCCTGACGTCCAGCACCAGCCTGGGCATCCTCGCCGCGAAGGCGCGCGACATCGCGGCGGGCCCCTTCGACGACTTCCTCCAGACGGACGCCGCCATCAACCCGGGTAACTCCGGCGGTCCGCTGTTCAACCTGAGCGGCGAGGTGGTGGGCATCAACACCGCCATCGCCGGCCAGGGCTCGGGCATCGGCTTCGCGGTGCCCAGCAACCTCGTCAAGTCGCTGCTGCCCCAGTTGGAGCAGAAGGGCAGCGTCACCCGGGGCTGGCTGGGGCTGATGGTGCAGGACCTGACGCCCGACCTGGGCGAGGCGCTGGGCGCGCCGGTGCAGGCGGGCGCGGTCGTCACCGACGTCACCGCGGAGACAGCGGCGGCCCAGGCCGGGCTGCGGCCGGACGACGTCATCGTCGCCGCGGATGGGCAGCCCATCGACTCGGCGGGCGCGCTCACGCGGCTGGTGGCGATGAAACCACCGGGCGCGGAGCTCACGCTCGCCCTCTACCGGGACGCGAAGAAGCGCGACGTGAAGGCGACGCTGGGCACGCGGCCCGACCTGGAAGGCGTCGCCGTGAAGGCGCCGGCCGTCGGGGGCTCGCAGCGCCCCGCCGAGCATCGCGTGGGGTTGAGCCTGATGGACATGGACCCGGCGCTGGCGGAGTCCCAGGAGCTGCCGCCCTCCGGCGCATTGGTGACGGAGGTGGCCCCCGCGTCCATGGCCGAACACGCCGGCGTGCTGCCGGGCATGGTGGTGGTGGAGGCCGCGAACAAGCCCGTGAACAACGCGCGGGACGTGGTGACGGCGCTGCGGAAGACGAAGCCTGGCGAGTCCGTGCTGCTCCGCGTGGCCCTGCCGGGTGGCGCGCTGGAGCTGCGCGCGCTCACGATGCCGGAGGAGTAGGCGCGCGCGCCAGCAGCACGCGGGGCCGCAGGAGCAGCGCGACGGCCTCGCGCACCGTCCAATAGACGCGGTCGAACGTGTCCAGGTCGCGCGCGGTCTCCAGCGCCGGGCTGGTGGCCACCTCCCAGCCATACAGCCGGAAGCAATTGCGCGCGCGCAGCAGGTGATACGGGTCCGACACCACCACCACGCGCCGAGCGCCCAGCCCGCGCAGCACCTCGGCCGTGAGCCGGGCGTTGTCGTCGGTGGAGTGACTGCCCTCCTCCAGGACGCACGCCTCCGCCGGGACGCCCAGCCGCGTCGCCAGCGCCAGCATGGCGCGCGCCTCGGAGGGGGGATTCACGCCCACGCCGCCGGAGAAGACGAGCCGCGGGGCCACGCCGCGGTGGTACAGCGCCACCGCGTGCTCGGTGCGCGCGCGCAGCGCCCCGGAAGGCACGCCCCCGGGCAACACGCGCGCGCCCAGCACCACCAGCACGTCCGCGGGCGTGGCCTGCTCGCGCTGACCGAACCGGTCCACCACCCAGGCGAGGCCGAAGACGCCCCCTGTCAGCACCCCCGCGCCCACCAGCAGCAGCCGGGAGAGGCGCGCGGTGCGCGGGGTGAGTGACGTGGGCGGCACCCTCCGCACGCTAGCCTGAAGTCGTGCGCGGGGTGAGACGCTGGCCCGGGCGCACTGGACGTGGCCCCATGAGGTGCGCTCCAATCCCCCGGGTGATGACCCCTGAAGACGCGACGAAGGCCCTGTCGGACGTGGAGCTGGTGCCCTGCGCGGAGATGGCGCTGATGGACGCGCGGCGGCTGGTGGACGCTTGCCTGGGCGCGGAGGTGCCGGCGCTCGTGCATCGCGAGGCCTGCAGCAAGCCGGGCTGCAGCCCGAAGTTCCAGGTGCTGGTGCGCCCCGAGGACGGCCCTCGCGTGGCCGCCCTGCTCCAGCAGCGGTGGATGGACAGCATCGAGCGCGAGGGCCTGGTGCCCGTGGGACGCACCGCCGCCCCGGCCGCTCCCATCCCCGAGGACGGCGAGCCTCCCTGCCCGGCCTGTGGCACCGCCGCGCCGCTGCTGGAGGGCGCCTGCAGCGACTGCGGCCTCCAGCTCGACTGAAGGCCGAGCGGGCGCCAGCGGCTGTCACCTCCCCGCTTCGTCTCATGAAACATTCACAGCACAATGTGCTCTGCAAACCCAGACGTGGGGCGTCCGCGCCCCCGTGAAGGAGCGTGAATGGAAGTCAAAGGCGTCGCCTTCCTGGCCCGGCAACAGCTGATGGTGCAGACCCACGGGGAGGCGGCCTGGAAGGCGTTCCTCACCGACTTCGCGACGAGGGAGCCCTTCTTCGCCAGGCCCGTGATGCCGGTGTCGCGCATGCCGGCGGACGCGTTCCTCCGGCTCAACGACGAGCTGCTGGCGCGCTTCTACAACAACAACCAGAGCGCCTGGTGGCAGTTCGGCGTGAAGTCCGCCGAGTACGCGCTGGGCCAGGGCCAGCTCAAGGCGATGTTCAGCCAGGGTGACTTCCGGCGCTTCCTGCTGTTCACCCCCGGCATCTGGAAGGGCTACTTCACCGAGGGCGACCTCACCGTGCACCCCGGGCAGGGCCACACCGACCTGCACATCACCCAAGTCCCCCGGCCGCACCCCTACTTCGAGCTGTCCGTCATGGGCTTCGCCGCCGGCGGACTGGCGTTCCTGGGCGCGCAGAACCTCGAGCACCAGGTGCTCAAGGGCTTCACACGCAACGACAACGAAGTGCTGTACCGCTTCAACGTCGGCTGATGCCCGCGCCGGCCCGCGCCTCGTTCAAGGCGCGGTGCCGGTGGCCGTGCGCTCGGCGACCACGGGCACGGCTTCCGGCTTCAACCGCAGGTCCGCCACCACGGGGTAGTGGTCTGACACGTCCACGCGCAGCACCCGGCTGGCCACGGACGTGAAGGCATCACACGCCAGCACGTAGTCGATGCGCAGCGTGGGCAGGAAGAGCGGCAGCGGATACGTGCCTCCAGTAGCGGCGGCGACGTCATGCAGGGCCCGCCGCAGCAGCCGCGTGGAGCGGGAGTCTGGCCCGTCGTTGAGGTCCCCCATCAACACCTTGGGCCGCGAGTCCCGCGCCATCAACCCCGCCACGTACGCGCTCTGCCGCACGCGGGTGTCGCTGTTGAAGGGCCGGCGGATGAGGTGCGTGAGGTAGACGCTCACCTCGCGCCCGTCCACCGCCACCACCGCATGCGCCACCGTGCGAGGCTCCGCGCCGCGCGGCACCGGCAGCGGATACTGCGCCAGCGCCTCCAGCGGGAAGCGCGACAGCACGGCGATGCCGTAGGCCCCGCCGTACAAGTCCGTGGTGCGGAAGTGGGCGCGGTACGTCAGGCCGGTGAGGCGGGACAGCTCCTCCGTCTGGTCCAGGCCCCGCGCGCGGGTAGACCCCACGTCCACCTCCTGCAAGGCGACGACGTCCGGCACCGCGGCGCGAATCACGTGCGCCACGCGCTCCAACCCACGGGCGCCGGACTGGATGTTGAAGGTCATCACCCGCAGCTCGCCCGGAGCGCGCCGCACGGCGGCGACGGACTCGGTGGAGGCAAGGTGGCCAGGGCCGGTCGCACACGCGAGCGGCCCCAGCAGGAACAGGAGGGGGAGGAGGCGGCGAAGGCGCATGGTCGGCAGGGGCGCGATGTTAAGTCCCCCCGCGCGGCCTTGTCGCCTCGCCCACCCCGGCGCGTCCGGGAGGCAGCCGGCCGGGCGGGCTCTCCGCGAGCAGGGGGGCGAGCCCGTGTCCGCCCTCCACCGGAGGGTCCCGACCCGGGAGCCCGTCGGCGTCCGGTCCGGGCCACCCTTCCCCCTGCTCCACCCCGCGCCCAACCTGTTTCTTCATGAAAACGACACTGGCATCCGATTCGACTGGCCGGTCCCACTGGCGCGCCTGGGCGCTGGCAGCCATTCCCGCCGCCCTGCTGCCCGTGGGACTCCTGCGCTACCGGGCCCGGCGCCGCGCACGCCGTCCAGCGCCCTTGCGCAGCGCCATGGGCCTGGGGCTGGTGTCCGTGGCCATCCTGCGGCTGGCGGGCAACTCCCGGCGGAAGCTTCGACGGGTGCCGTCCTTCGCCGCCTTCCTGCCCGACGAGTTCACCGCCTCGGTGGCCTCCGGTCACTGACGGCGCTGTCGCGCCCGGAGGCCTCCTTTCAACGAGGCCTAGCGGCGACGGCGCAGGCGCGTGCCGAGCAGCACCAGGGCCGCGCCCAGCAGCGGGGCACCGCCCGCGGCGGCGCAGCCGCCCTCGTCGTCACCGCCGTCGCCACCACCGCCATCCGCCACGGTGACGTTGAGCGTGGTGGCCGCGGAGGCGTCTCCCTGCTCGGTGCCGTTGTCGTTCACCGAGTTGCCCGCGCCGTACAGGGTGACGCTGCCGGGGGTGGACGGCGCCACCAGGGTGAAGTCGAAGCGGGCCGCGCCGCCGGAGAACGCCTGGATGGTTCTGTGGGTGACTTCCCCGCTCAGCCTGATGGAACCCGTTCCCGGGGTGAGCGTGCCGCCGTTGTCGCTCACCGCCACGTTGTAGCCCGCACCGGAAGCCGGACCGCCCCGGATGACGAGCGTGTAGTTGCCGGTGGCGCCCGGCGCCAGCGTGGTGGGCCCCTCGATGGTCACCGTGGGCGCGCTGCCGCCGCCGGTGTGGCACGCCGCACAGGTGAGGCTCGAACCCTGCTTGCCGCTTTGGCCACTGATGCCCGCGGAGTTGGCGAACGCGGAACCGGAGACAAGGCACGCCGACACAACGCCGACCACTCCGAGAGATGCAAGGTACGACCGCATGAAGCCTCCAAAAAGGAACGACGGGAAGGAGGCCCTCTACATAGCGCGCCCGTCCCCCCCTTCACAGCCACCCTAACGGCCGCTACTGCGCAGCAATACCGCACAGGCCTCGTCACGAAGCTGAGACAAGGTGAAGCGCGCTCCCACACCGGAGTGCTCCAGTCCGGCCCCCAGGGAAAGCACCCCGTGCGCCACGGTCCAGGCCAGGTTGGCCAGCCGACGCGGCTGGAGCCCCGGGGCCAGCCGGCCCGCGCGCGCATCCGCCTGGAGCCGCGCCTCCAGCACGTCATTCAGCTGTCCACTCAGCGCCAGCACCCGCGCCTGGTGAGCCTCGGATTGCCGCCCCGTCAACTGTGGCCACAGGTAGACGACGCGGAAGCCGTCCAGGTCCTCCGCGTACAAATCCACCCGGGCCCGCACCAGCGCGGCCAGGGCCTCCACGCCGCTGGTCGCGGCCGTCACCGCCGCCTCCAGCACCTTCACCTCGCGCTCCAGCCCCTCCACCGCCAGCGCTCCCACGAGGTCCTCCTTGGAGCGGAAGTAGTAGAAAAGTGAAGGCTTGCTCAGGTCCGCCTCCGCCGCCACGGCCTCCAGCGTCAGCCCCAACCACCCGCCCCGCACCAACACCGCCCGCGCGGCGACGAGGATGGCCTGACGGCGCCCCTCCTGACGCCGCGCCTTGCGCGCCTCGCGCTCGGAGGGCTTGGAGCTGGGCGCCGATGCGGGGGTGGGCGCGGCGGGTGACGCGGCCGCGCGACGGCGGCCCGGCGCGGGCTTGCGGCCACCGCCGCTAGAGCCGGACGAAGGCATTCCGCACCGCCTCCCGGCCGCCCTGCTCCACCACGTCGCCGTGGCACACCACCACGCGCTCCACGTCCCAGGCCTGGGCCCGCGCCAGGGACGCGCGCACGGCCTCCCGGTCCTTGATGACGGCGCGGATCAGCAGGGACGGCGCCAGCCGCTGCCACGCGCCGCTCAGCTTCAGGTACAGGCGGGTGAACCACGAAGGCGTCCGGTGCACGTTGAACGCCAGGTCGGTGACGAACAACGTCTTGCTGGGGCGGTGGAAGAAGAGCAGCTCGTCCACCCTGGGCATCCCCTGGACGAGCACCTGGTCCAGGACGCCGGCCCAGCCGGCCTCGGCCGTGTCCCCCAGCTCCAAATCGATGCGAAGGTCCGGCCGCTTGCGCCGCAGCGCCGCGGGCGCGGCCACCTTCGCGTCCGGATAGGCCGCCGCCCAGTCCCGCACATACAGGTGGTGCATCAGGTTGGGCGCCACCAGGAAGCGCACCGGCCCGAGCGCGTCCACCGCCGCCCGCGCCTCCGGGCTGAAGCGGACGGGCGAGTGGAGCCACAGCCCCCCATCCGGCAGGCGGACGGCGGTCATCCGGCCTCCCAGGTCCATTCCCCCGATGCCGAACTCCACCGCGAGCACATGCACGTCGTCGGCCACCTGGCGAAACATGACTGCCTCCTGGATGCACATTCAACCGGAGCTCATTATTCTGACCATTGGTCGAAAAATGCAATCCCGTCCGGGAAGGACCCCTGCGTCCGGGTGACGGGGCCGTTGATTTCCGGGTGGGCCCGGCGTAGGCAACCGTCCTCTTTCCACGACTTTTGAAGGGTGCTCCGCACATGGCCGAGAAGCTCACGCCCCGCGAGAAGGGCTTTTCCGAGTGGTACGTCGACCTGGTCCAGAAGGCGAAGCTCGCCGACTACTCGGACGTGAAGGGCTGCATGGTCATCCGGCCCAACGGCTATGCGCTGTGGGAGAACATGCAGCGCGTCCTGGACACGAAGTTCAAGGACCTGGGCCACAAGAACGCCTACTTCCCGCTGCTCATCCCCGAGAGCTACCTGAAGAAGGAAGCCGAGCACGTCGAAGGCTTCAACCCGCAGCTGGCCGTCGTCACCCACGCGGGCGGCTCCAAGCTGGAGGAGCCCTACGTCATCCGGCCCACCAGTGAGACCATCATCAACCGCAGCTTCTCCAAGTGGATTCAGAGCTACCGGGACCTCCCGATGCTGCTGAACCAGTGGGCGAACGTGATGCGCTGGGAGATGCGCACGCGCCTGTTCCTGCGCACCACCGAGTTCCTCTGGCAGGAAGGCCACACCTGTCATGAGACGGAGGAGGACGCGGAGAAGGAGACCCGGCAGATGCTGGAGGTCTACCGGACCTTCGCCGAGGACTACATGGCGATGCCGGTGCTGACCGGCCAGAAGTCGGAGTCCGAGCGCTTCGCCGGCGCGCTGCGCACCTACAGCATCGAAGCGATGATGCAGGACAAGAAGGCGCTGCAGGCGGGCACCAGCCACAACCTGGGCCAGAACTTCGCCAAGGCCTTCGACACCCAGTTCCAGGGCCGCGACGGCAAGATGCACCACGTGTGGCAGACGTCCTGGGGCGTGTCCACGCGCCTCATCGGCGGCCTCATCATGACCCACTCGGATGACGCCGGCCTCATCGTCCCGCCGAAGCTGGCGGCCACGCACGTGGTCATCATCCCCATCTTCGGCAAGGCCTCCGACGCGGAGAAGGCGCAGGTGCTGGAGAAGACGAACGCGCTCGCCGCGGACCTGCGCAAGGCGGGCCTGGGCGTGGTGCTGGACGACGACGACACCAAGAGCCCGGGCTTCAAGTACAACGAGCACGAGCTCATCGGCACGTGTCTGCGCATCGAGCTGGGGCCCAAGGACCTGGCGAAGAACTCCTGCGTCATGGTCCGCCGCGACGTGCGCCAGAAGGAGTTCGTGTCGCTGGACGAGGCCGTGTCCAAGGCCCAGGCCATGCTGGACGCGATGCAGAAGGACCTGTTCACCAAGGCCAGGGACTTCCGCGACTCGCACACCTTCGAGGTCAACTCCTACGAGGAGCTGAAGGAGAAGGCGGACCAGGGCTTCCTGCTGGCGCACTGGAACCTGGACCCCAAGGTGGAGGCGCGCATCAAGGAGGAGACGGGCCTGACGACGCGCTGCCGTCCCTTCGACCTCAAGCAGGAGCCGGGCAAGTGCGTCGTCACCGGCGAGCCTTCGCCGGGCCGCATCGTCTTCTCCAAGTCGTACTGAGCCTCAGCCTGCTACGCGCAGGCCCGGCTTGCCAGGCAGGAAGGTGGCGACGGGCTCCGCCTTCCCCGCCACCGGCAGGGGCGCCGCCGGCTCGAACTGGAAGGCGCCCCCGCAGCGCGCCTGGGTGGCGCCGGACACGAGCATGGCGACGCCCACCTTCTTGGTGAGCCCCTCGATGCGGCTGGCCAGGTTCACCGCGTCGCCAATCACGGTGTACTCGCGCCGCTGCGCGCTGCCCACGTCCCCCACCACCACGCGCCCGGTGTGGATGCCAATGCCGATGCGCAGCGGCTCCTCGCCCCGGCGGGCGCGCTCGGCGTTGAGGGACTCCAGCGCCTCCAGCATGGCCAGCCCGCAGGCCACGGCGGCCTGGGGATGTCCGGGCAAATCCAGCGGCGCGCCAAAGTACGCGAGGATGCCGTCGCCGATGAACTTGTCGAGCGTCCCTCCATGGCGGAACACCACCTCCACCATGCGGGACAGGTACTCGTTGAGCAGCGCCACCACGTGCGGGCTGTCCATGCGCTCGGACATGGAGGTGAAGCCGCGGATGTCGGAGAAGAGCAGCGTCACCTCGCGGTGCTCGCCGCTGCCCGCCTCGGTGCCACGCTCGGCGATTTGACGGGCCACCTCCGGGGAGAAGTAGCGGCCCAGCCGCTCGCGCTGCACCTCCTCCTGCGCCACCTCCTTCACCAGCCCCATCACCTGCCGGCCAATGAAGGACGCCGCGAGCGCCGCCAGCGTCAGCACCAGCACCATGCCGGAGAGGAACGTATCCGGGGGCAACCGGGCCTGGAACAGGAGCCAGCCTTCCAGCCCGATGGCCACCAACGTGGCCATCGCCACGTAGCGGCGCGACAACGTCAGCAGCGCCACGATGACCACCAGGGTGATGAACACGCCCAGCGTCAGCAGCGCCGTGGTCCCCGGCGACGCCGAGCCCTGGATGGACAGCCACTGGAGCAGGCAGACGGCGGGCATGTCGATGAGCGTCACCCCCAGCGCGGGGCGCCGCCCCAGCGAGGCCAGGCGCCGCGCGCCCAGCCACAGCCCGAAGGCCAGCAGCAGGTAGGCCGCCAACGCCCGGGGCGGCACGCGCCAGTCGTCCAGCCAGGCCACCAGCAACCAGCTCGCCGTCGCCGCCACGCGGACCCGGTTGAGCCACTCGCCGACCTGCGCGCGCCAGCCGTTCAGTCGCTTCTGGAGGGTCTCATCGACGGGGAGGCGCGTCGGCATCGGACGGGGACGGTAGCCCAGCCGCCTCGCCGCCTCCACTCCGAGCCCCGCCCTTCACCCGTATGCTGAAGTGACGCCTGGGACGTCCTTTCGTCCCATTCGCAGTCAGGAGCCGTGCGCCATGCGCCTGTTCACCGCCGTCACCCTGGGGGCCGACATCGAAGCGCGCGCCACCCAGGAGCTGCACCGGTTGCGGCCCCTGGCCCCCCAGGCCCGCTGGGTGAAGCTGGAGGGTCTCCACCTCACGCTCGTGTTCCTGGGGGACGTGGAGGACGCACGCCTGCCCGCCCTGCGCGAAGCCCTGGCGCCGGTGGGCGCGCGGCATGCGCCCTTCGCGCTGTCTGTCACGGGCGGCGGCGCTTTTGGCGTGCCCGCCCACCCGCGCGTGCTCTGGGCGGAGGTGTGCGGCGCCACGGACGCGCTGAAGGCCTTGCAGGCGGACACCGCCCAGGTGCTCCAGCCGCTCGGCTTCGAGCCCGAGCATCGCGAGTACACCGCGCACCTCACGCTGGCCCGCGCGAAACACCCGCGTGGAGACGCCGCCCTCCTCGCCTGCGTCCAGGCGCTGCAGGACACGTCACTGGGCGAGGGGCGTGTGGACCGCCTGGTGCTCTTCGAGAGCAATGGCGGCCATTACCTGCCCCGGATGGAGGTGCCCCTCACCCGCGCGCTGGGGAGCGGCGCCCCGTGACGACTGGCATCCAGGCTGCATCCTGTACTCCGGAGACAGTCAGGCACCTGAAAGGACGGGGCAATGCAGTGGAGGGTCATGCTGCTGGTGTGGTTCGGGGTCCACAACGCGGTCGCGGCGCCACAGGAGGACCTGGTGGCCCGGTTGCAGACGGGAGACATCGTCCTGCACACCTCGCGCTCCTCGCAGTCGCAGGCCATCCAGAAGGCCACGCAGAGCCCCCTGTCCCATGTGGGCATGGTGGAGGTGACCGACCGGGGCGCGTGGGTCGTGGAGGCCGTGCAGCCGGTGCAGCGAATCCCCTTCTCGAAGTGGAAGGCCCGAGGCGTGAAGGGCGGCATCCTCGTCCTACGGCCTCGGGAGCTGAGCGCCGCGCAGCGCCAGCAGGCGGTGACGGCGGCCAAGGCGCACCTGGGCAAGCCGTATGACTGGCACTTCGGCTGGGGGGACGACGCGATGTACTGCTCGGAGCTGGTGCGCAAGGCCTACGCCCAGGGTGCGGGCGTGGATTATGGGAAAATGGAGCGGCTGGACTCGCTCCGCGTGAAGGGCCTGGAGCGGAAGCTCCGCGAACGTTACGGGAAGCGGGTTCCCCTGGATTTGGAGCTGGTGACGCCCGCCAGCATCGCAGTGGATGTACGCCTTGAGGTGGTCCACTCCGACTTCCCGTCCGTGAGGTAGGCGCGGGCTCGCGAGGATGCAGCGGCGGGGCACGGACGCGATAGAGTGTCCGCATGCGACGCGTTCTGGTGCTCCTCCCTCTCCTCGCGCTGGCCGGCTGTAAGAAGGACGAAAGCCCCGGCGCGGCCAAAGTCACGGTGGGCTACTCCGGCTTTCTGCCTGGCTGCGTGCAGGTGAACGCACGCGACGAGGGCAGCGGCAAGGAGCTCACCACCACCCTCGCCGGCAAGGGTGACCGCTCGGGTGGCTCACTGACGGTCGCGGTGATTGCCCCCGGCGGCTGGGGCACGGCCATCCAGGTGGAGGCGCGCGCCTTCGAGCAGACCTGTGAGGCCGCGAGCCCCGTGGTGACGCGGTCGACGTCCGTGACGCTGACGCCGGGAGCCCCCGTTCCGGTGGCCCTGTCCCTCCAGGCGACGGATGGGGACGGTGACGGGTACGTCTCCGTGCTCACGGGCGGTACGGACTGCAATGACGCCAGCCCGAACATCCACCCGGGCGCGACGGAGCGCTGCAACGACGTCGACGACAACTGCAACGGTCAGTCGGACACGGTGGAGCTGAGCCTGGGCGGGAGCTGCACGGAGGCAGAGGGATGCGAAGGCGTCCGCGCGTGCGACGGGAACGGAGAGGTCCGCTGCAACATGCCGCTGGCCGCGTATGCCTACCCCGACGTGGACCAGGACGGGCACGGCGACCGGAACGCCGCTCCCGTCGCCTTCTGCGCCGGCATCGCGCCGGGCTATGTCACGGGTCCCGCGGACGACTGCAACGACAACAACGCCAGCATCCGTCCGGGCGCGACGGAGCTCTGCAACGGCGTCGACGATGACTGTGACGACCAGATTGACGAGACGTTCCCCGACCTCGGCACGGCGTGCACCGCGGAGGCCCAGTGCGAAGGCGTCTACGTCTGCGACGCCTCCGGCATCGCCACCACCTGCCAGGCCACGACGACGCCCGGCGACTGGTTCCTGGACGGCGACGGAGACACCTTCGGTGATGGCACGGCCGTGTCGTCCTGCGTCTCGCCCGGCGAGGGCTACGTCAGCACCGGCGGCGACTGCAACGACGGCAACCCGTTCACGTACCCTGGCGCCCCGGAGCTGTGCGACGAGTTGGATAACAACTGTGATGGGAACCCGGAAGGCCCCGGCGTGTGCCCGGGCGACAGTGCCGACTGGTTTGCACGGACCGTGGGCGCGACCGACCAGGAGTGGCGCTCCATCTTCACCGAGGTCCCCGGCGATGTGACTGCCGTGGGCAACCAGGGAGGTACCGCGGTGCTCACTCCGGGTTCCTCCACGTTCCAGACCAACGCGACCAACTGCGGTGACAGCAACAGGGGCTGGAACGCCGTCTGGACGGACATGGCCAACCAGGGCCGAATCTACCTCGGCTCGTCGGGAGGAAGCCTCACCTTCCTGGACAGGTCGCAGAATGCCTGCACCGAGACGCATGACATGACCCGATGGATCCGAGGGCTCGTCGGCTTCCGGAACGCAGGCGTCCTGGAGATTCATGGCGTCACCGAGAACTCGGGCTCATCGAACCAAGGCCTGACATTCACGTGGACCGGAGAGACCGGCGCGAGTGCGCTGAGATTCGGAACCACCACCGTCGGGCCGCTGTACGACATCCACGGCCGTTCGCGGTCAGCGCTGTTCACGGTCGGCGGCTTTGACGGAGGAAATGAAAGACCTCGAATCTATCGTTTCAACACCAACACCAGTCAGTGGCAGTCGGAGAACACGGAGACCGCAATCCCAGAACTGGGCCGCCTCCGCGGCGTCTGGGTGGTGAATGACAAGCTCGCCTTCGCCGTGGGTGACTTCAGGAGCGGTCAGAACTCCGTGCTCCAGTGGAACGGCAGCACCTGGAGCAGGATGTCCTTCCCCACGACGCACAACGAAAGCCTGACCTCCGTCATCGCCTTCGGTGCGAAGTCGGTCTACGTCACCGCGTACAACGGCCGTATCTACCGGTACGACGGCACGGGGTGGGAGATCGTCTACGAGGACACGAGCCTCCGTTTCAACGACATCGCCGGCACCAGTCCCGCGGACCTCTGGGTCTCGGGCAACGCGGGCCAGATTCTCCACTGGCCACAGTAACCCGGCTCACCTCACCCGCCGCGCCACCACGAAGCGGCGGGTGAACGGGAACGGCGTCCCATACGGCTGCGCGGGATAGGACTCACGCAGCAACGGGCGCAGCGTCTCCACGAACGCGCGCGCCTCCTCCTCCACGAGCGCCGCGAGCACGGGCCGCAGCGTCGTCCCCAGCAGCCACTCCAGCACCGCGTCCTCGCCCGGGAGCACGTGCAGGTACGTCGTCTCCCAGGCCTCCACCGTCAGCCCCAGGCCGAACAGCCAGGACGCATACACGGACAGGGACTCCACCGCCCCGCCCCGCACCGGCGCCAGGGCAGCAGCGAAGCGCGGCAAGGCCCGCACCGCGTCGACGCGCTGGTGCGAAGGCGCATCGAAGTTGGCCGGCACCTGGAAGGCCAGCACCCCGCCGGGGGCCAGCTTCGCCACCAGCCGCCCGAGCAACGCCTCAGGGTCCGGCAGCCAGTGCAGCGCCGCGTTGGACACGAGCACGTCCAGCGGCGCGGGAGGCGCCCAGCCCGCGAGGTCCGCCACCTCGAAGTGCACCGCGTCCACGGGCGCACCGCGGCGGGCCGCCTCAATCATCTCCGAGGACGCATCCACGCCAGACACCCGGGCGGACGGCCAGCGCTCAGCCAACAGGCGCGTGAGGTCCCCGGTTCCACAGCCCAGGTCCGCGACCTGCGTGGGCGACGCCGCGTCCACCCGGGCAAGCAAATCGAAGAAGGGACGCTTTCGCTCATCGCGGAAGCGTGAGTACTGCGCCGGGTCCCACATGGCGGCCTCCAGTCACCGGAGAGCCTAACGCCCAGAGTCCCTCAGCGTGGCATCGTGGGACACGCTCCCTCAACGGAAGCGTGTCCCCGGACTCGCGAACTAGTTGGCGCTGCCGGCGTCCGCGGCGCCTTCCATGGCGGCGCCGTCGCCCACGTCCGCCGTTCCGGCGTCCGTGCCACCATCCGCGTCGGCGGTCGCGCGCTCAATCTTCGGCGGCGGGTTCACCAGCGTGAGCGAGGCGAGGAACTCGTCCGCGCCCGGCGCGCCGATGGCCGCGTTGTAGACGGTGATGAGGTTGTAGACGCGCGGCCCCACCAGGAAGCTGCGGCCCTTCACCTCGCCGCTGGGCGACGCCAGCACGTACGCCTTGCCCGGGTAGCCCTCCAGGGTGATGTCCTCGGAGCTCTTCAGCTCGCCGCCTACCTGCCCGGCGATGCCCTGGATGCCACCGTTGATGAGCGCCTCGGCGGGGACGGTGGCCACGAAGGCCTCCGGGTAGTCCACCGCGTTGACGATGTAGCTGACACCTTCCTCATTGGCCGCGTACGTCACGAGCGTGGCCTTGTCCGTCCGCTTCGGCAGGGCGGCCTCGCTGCGCTGCGCCTGCGGCGGAGGGCCCGGGAGCTTCACGGTAAAGCCCTCGGGTGCGTCCAGCATGTTGAACGCGACGGCGGGGGGCGCGTCTCCACCCTCGTTGGCGACCTCCTCGATGGTGGAGGTGGCTTCCTGGGGCCCGGTCTTCTGCTGACCGGCGCACGCGGCGGCAATCAGCGACAGGGTGGCGAGGCTGGCGACAAGGCGGGACAACGGGGACATGGGCACACTTCCTGAGTGTGGTTGAACGCAGCGCGTCGAAGGACGCTAGACGAACTTCCTGGTTGCTGACTACCCGACTTTGGGAGGGGAGCCAGTTTCATTGCGCGCCGGACTCTACCGGAGCGTCGGCGGGAGGACGTAGTGCCCCCCATCACTCGCCGAGATACGCACGCCGGACCTCCGCGCTCTCCAGGAGCGCCTTGCCCGGCCCCGCCATCACGACCTCGCCCGTCTCCAACACATAGCCATAGTGCGCCGCGTTGAGCGCCAGGTGGGCGTTCTGCTCCACCAACAGCACGCTCACGCCCGTGGCGTTCACCTCGCGCAGGGTGCGGAAGATGGCCTCCGTCACCTGCGGCGCCAGCCCCAGCGAAGGCTCATCCAACAGCAGCAGCTGCGGCTTGCTCAAGAGCGCGCGGGCGATGGCCAGCATCTGCTGCTCGCCGCCCGACAGCGTCCCGGCCAGCTGCTTGCGGCGCTCCTTGAGCACCGGGAAGAGCGTGAAGCTCTTCTCCAAATCCGCCTGGATGCCGGAGGTGTCCGTGCGCAGGTACGCGCCCAGCTCCAGGTTCTCCTGGACGGTCATGTTGGGGAACACGCCCCGCCCCTCCGGCGCGTGCGCCATGCCGCGCGGCACCAGCTGGTGCGCCTTCAGGGCCGTGGTGTCGTGCCCGTTGAACTGGATGCGTCCGCCGCTGGGCTTGAGCATGCCGCTCACCGCGCGCAGGGTGCTCGTCTTGCCCGCGCCGTTGGCGCCGATGAGGGCCACCACCTCGCCCTTGCCCACCGTCAGCGACACACCCTTGAGCGCCTGGATGGCGCCGTAGTGCACCTTGATGCCGTCCACCGACAACAGCGGCGGGAAGGCCTGGCGCTCGCCCAGCGTCTTCACCTGCGCGTCGCTCACGCCGCCCCTCCGTGGCTCTCCAGATAGCTGTCGCCCAGGTACGCCTCGATGACCTTCCGGTCGCTGCGCACCTGCGCCGGCGCGCCCCGGGCAATCGTCTCGCCGTGGTCCAGCACGGTGATGGATTCGCAGATGCCCATGACCAGCTTCATGTCGTGCTCGATGACGAGCACCCCCAGCTTGAAGTCGTCCCGCAGCTTGCGGATGAGCACCATCAGGTCCGCCTTCTCCCGGGTGTTCATGCCCGCCGCGGGCTCGTCCAGCAGCAGCACCTTGGGCTGCGTGCCCAGCGCGCGCGCGATTTCCAGCCGGCGCTGCTCGCCGTAAGGCAGGTTGCGCGCCTCCTCGTCGCGGCGGTGCGACAGGCCCATGACCTCCAGCAGGCGCTCCGCCTGCCGCGTCAACTCCCGCTCCTCCTGCTGGAAGCGCGGCGTCAGCAGCAGCGCGCGCCACCAGTCGCGGTAGTTGATGAAGGCGCCCTTCATCTTCGCGCCCAGCCCCACGCCTTCGGGGTGCAGCGCGCCCTGCGCCCGGCACGCCACCTTCACGTTGTCCAGCGCGGTGAGCGCGCGGAACAGGCGGATGTTCTGGAAGGTGCGCGCCAGTCCCAGGTGGTTGATTTGATGCGGCAGCCACCCGTTCACCCGCTGCCCGCCCACGCGGACCTCGCCCTGGGTGGGCTGGTACACGCCCGTCAGCACGTTGAACGCCGTGGACTTGCCGGCGCCGTTGGGGCCAATGAGGCCCTGCAAGTCGCCCTGCCGCACGGAGAGGTTGAAGTCCGTCAGCGCCTTGAGGCCGCCGAACTGGATGCTCACCCCCTCCGCCTGGAGCAACGGCGCTCCGGCCTCCGCCTTCGTCTCCTGCACGGCCGCGCTCACGCCAGCCCCCTGCGCTTGCGCGGAATCCACCGCGGCAGCACGTCCCAGATTTCCTTCGTCCCGAACAGGCCCTGGGGCCGCGCCAGCATCAGCACCACCAGCAGCAGGCCGTACACGGGCATGCGAATCTGGTCCACCTTCTGCGCCAGGCTGCCTTCGGCCCCCAGCACGGTGAACAGCGAGCGCATGCCTTCGGGCAGCAGCGTGAGGAACGTGGCCGCGACGATGGCGCCCGTCGTGGAGCCCAGGCCGCCCAGCACCACCATGACGACGATTTCCATCGACTTCACGAAGGTGAAGGAGCCGGGGTTGATGATGGGCACGAAGTGCGCGAACAGCGCGCCGGCGATGCCCGCGAAGAACGACGAGATGACGAACGCGCGCACCTTGTAACCCGTGGTGTCCACGCCCATGGCCTCGGCGGCGACCTCGTCCTCGCGGATGGCCCACAGGCTGCGGCCGTGGCTGGAGCCGGTGATGCGCCGGGCCACCAGCACCGTGAGGAACACGAAGAAGTACACCATGGCCGGCGACGACGTCTGCGGGATGCCGGACAGGCCCAGCGCCCGGCCGAACGCGTCCGTGTTCTGCACCACCACGCGGATGATTTCGCCGAAGCCCAGCGTGACGATGGCCAGGTAGTCCCCGCGCAGCCGCAGCGAGGGCAGGCCCACCAGGAAGCCGCACAGCGCCGCGGCCAGGCCGCCCACCAGCAGCGACATGACGAAGAACACCTGGTCGCTGACCGCCACCGGCAGGAAGGAGAGCGCGATGTCCTTGAGGTTCAGCGACAGGACGCCGGAGATGTAGGCCCCCACCGCCATGAAGCCCGCATGGCCAATGGAGAACTGCCCCGTCATCCCGTTCACGATGTTGAGGCTGACCGCGAGGATGATGTTCACCCCCACCACCGACAGCAGGTAGGAGGCGAAGGGCGCATCACTCATCAACCACTGGAACAGCGCCAGCACCGGCAGCGCCAGCAGCACGGGCAGCAGGCCGCGCAGCGACGCGGGGACGACGGAGCGGGGCTCGGGGAGGGGAATCGCCGGAGTCTCCATCAGACCTTCTCCGCGGCGACGCGGCCGAAGAGGCCGCCCGGCTTCACCAGCAACACCAGGATGAGGAAGCCGAAGGCCACCGCGTCACGCCAGGTGCTGGCCGCGTAGCCCACCACGAACTCCTCCACCAGGCCCAGCACCAGCCCGCCCACCACGGCGCCCTGCACGTGGCCGATGCCACCAATCACCGCCGCCACGAAGGCCTTGAGGCCCACGTACAGGCCCATCAACGGGCTGACCGACGTGTCCTTGATGGCGTAGAGCAGCCCCGCGCCCGCCGCCAGCGCGCTGCTCAACATGAACGTCAGCGCGATGACGCGGTCGGTGGGGATGCCCATCAGCGCCGCCACGCGGTGGTCCCAGGACACCGCGCGCATGGCCTGGCCGAAGCGCGTGCGGAACACCAGGTACTGCAGGCCCACCATCAGCGCCACGGCGATGCCAAAGCTGATGACCTGCCAGTTCCACACCACCACGTCCCGGTCGCCAATGACGAGCCACTCCACCGGCGCGATGACCTCCGGGAAGGCCCGCGGCGCCGCGCCCGGCAAGAAGCCGATATCCAACTGGAAGCCGTAGGACAGCGCGAAGGAGATGCCGATGGCGGTGATGAGCGCGGTGAGGCGCGGCTTCTCCCGCAGGGGGCGGTACGCGAAGCGCTCGATGAAGAACCCGAGCAGCGCGCAGCCCAGCATGGCCACCGCGAACACGACGGCCACGCCCAGCAGGGAGCTGCGCATGTCGCGCCCGAGCGCGAACGCGGTGGCGTAGCCCATGTAGACGCCGACCATCATGACGTCGCCGTGGGCGAAGTTGATGAGCTTCAGGACGCCGTACACCATCGTGTAGCCAAGCGCGACGAGCGCGTAGATGGTGCCAGCGGCCAGGCCGTTGATGAGGTGTTGGAGGAGCTGCGCCATTAGGGATTGATGGTCGTGACGTACTGCGTCTTGCCGTCCTCGACCTTGAGGACGACGGCGGACTTCACGGCGTTGCGCTGGGCATCCAGTGTCACCGTGCCCGCCACGCCCGGGAAGTCCTTCGTCTGGGCAATGGCGTCACGCACGGCCGGGCCGCTCAGGTCCTTGGCGCGCTCCAGGGCGGCCACCGCCACCCGGGCCGAGTCATACCCCAGCGCGGCCAGGGCGTCCGGCACCGCGCCGTACGCGGCCTTGTAGTCCGCGATGAACTTCTGCACGCGCGGGTCCGGGTTGTCCGGCGAGTAGTGGTTGGAGAAGTAGCTGCCCTCGATGGCGCTGCCACCCAGCTCGAAGAGCTTCTCGGAGTCCCAGCCGTCGCCGCCCATCAGCGGCACCTTCAGGCCCACCTCGCGCGCCTGGCGAGCGACGATGCCCACCTCGCTGTAGTAGCCCGGGACGTAGATGCCCTCCGGCTGCGACTTGCGGATGGCGGTGAGCTGGGCGCGGTAGTCGGTGTCGCCCTGGCTGTAGCTCTCCACGGCCGTCACCTTGCCGCCCAGCTCCGTGAACTTGCGCGTGAAGACATCCGCCAGGCCAATGGAGTACGCGCTCTTGTTGTCCTGGAGCACCGCCACCTGGCTCAGCTTCAGGTTCTCCCGCGCGAACTTCGCCATCACGAAGCCCTGGAACGGGTCGATGAAGCAGACGCGGAAGATGTAGTCACCCTTCTCGGTGACGGTGGGGTTGGTGGAGGACGGCGTAATCATCGGCACGCCCGCCGCCTGCGCCTTCTCCGCCATGGCCAGCGAGTTGGACGACGCCACGTCACCGAGGATGAGCACGACCTTGTCCTGGGTAATCAGGCGCGTGGCGGCCTGGGCGGCCTCCTCGGGCTTGCTCTGGTTGTCGTAGACGCGGATGGACAGCTTCTTGCCCTTCACCCCGCCCGCGGCGTTGGCCTCCTTGAGGGCCAGCTCGATGCCGTTGCGCGTGGAGATGCCGAAGGTGGCCTGGCCACCGGTGAGCGAGCCCACCTGCCCCAGCAGGATGGTGTTCGCGTCCGCCGGAGCGTCCCCGGGCGCCGCCCCCTGCCCCTGCGCGGCCTGAGCACCTCCTTCACCTGAAGGAGCAGGCTGCGTCTTCTTCTCGCAAGCGGCCGCCATGACGGCGAGCGCGGCGAGGAGCATCGGGGCAAGTCGTCGCATGCAGGGCTTCCCTTCGCGGAAACAGACACGGCAAAGCCCTGGTTTTCTAGGGGACACCTCTCCATGGGTCAAGCTCGCAGCCGTCCCGTGCCCCCGTCACACACCCCCTGTGCGGCGCGTCAGTCAGGAGTGCAGCCCGTCCAACGGGCCGTCGTGGAGCACCTCGCCCTGCTCCTCCACCTCCGCCGTCTCTTTCCGAACGGTGGCGTGGACCTGCCGGAGCACCTCGTCGGTGTACCGGGAAACCGCAACCTCCTGCCAGACATGAACCGACTTGGCGACCTCCACCCGCTCCTCGCGAAGGGGGATGACGAAGGTGCCCGCCTCGAAGGGCACCAGCCCCTCCAGCACCGGCCGGGCGGACGCCGCGGCCTCCGGCGCCGGCGCGCCCTCGGCGTCCACGGCCTGCTCGGACACCCGCTCCACCACCAGCTCCTCGCGGCGCACGGGGACGGAGAAGTGCCGCACCTCCGTGCGCACCACCTTGTGGATGCGCACCTGCCCCGCCTCGCGCACCACCACGTGCGGATGGGCCTCCTCGTGGGCCAGGGGCACCACGAGCTCGCCAGGCGTCGCGAACTCGGCGGAGAGCACGGCTTCGGGGTGACCTGACCGCGCCTGCTCCGACGCTTCTTCCGTCGTCGCCACCTCGTCCCGCGTCAGCCCCAGGTGCACGTCCTCTCCGCGCACGTCCACCACGTCGCCGTAGCGCGCGGCGAAGGACCTCAGCCGCAGCAGCCCCCCTTCGATGGCGAAGGTCTCCCCGCCACACCCCACCACGGTGCCCAACCGGGTCCCATCCGCGGTGAAGACCCGCATCCCTTCCCGTACGTCCGTGCGCATCGGAGGACTCCTCTCGTGTGATGTGGTCCGCTGGCTCATGACAGCGTGGGCGACTCGGGCTCGCTCCAGGGATGCTCCCGGCCATTCGGTCCGCGCCGGAGCACCCGCTCCAGGGGCGCGCGGGGGCGCTCCAGGCCGGCCTCCAGCGCCGCGGGCATGCAGGCAGCGGACGGCGGGGCAGGCACCAGGGTCAGAGGCGGCCGGAGCCGGCTGCGCGCGAGCCGGCCCGCCACCAGGGCGCCCAGCATCCCGGAGGCGCAGGCCACGCCCACCACGGGGCCTCGCAGGTCCGGGCGGAGCAACCGGTGGATGCCACGCACCATCAGGTGCGCTCCCACGCCCGCGGCGGCGCCTCCCACCCACGAGTCACTCCATCGCCACGGCACCCAGGTTCCCTGCCTGCTCCTCATGACGGTCTCCCGTTGGGTGCTCACGACACGCGGTCCAGACGCACCTCGCCTGAAGATGGGGTGGACCGCCGCGCCCTGAGAAGCCCCGGGCACCCGCCGCCGGCTCGGTGACACCCGGGCAGGCGAAAGGACAGGCGGGCGTTCGGGCGGGCAGGCACGGTGCCAAGCCAACCGGCACTGCGTCCTCGGCCCCTGTCACCGGGACCGAGCGCTCACACCTTCCATGATGACCGGGGTGGAAACCCCAGGGCCTCGCGCTCGCATGCGGGGCCTCCACCAGCGCCGGGGCTCAGGGTGTGGCCAGCAGGTCCACCCGCCCCGGTCACGAGGAGCCAGCCATGTACCAACGCAGCGACATCAAGGAAGGGATGGTCGTCCGCAGCATCGACGGCGAGAAGCTCGGCAAGGTCTTCGCCGTCGGTGAGAGCGAGTTCCACATCGAGAAGGGCCTCTTCTTCCCGAAGGACTACCTGGTCCGGTACTCGGAGGTCAGCCGCATCGACGGCTCGGAAATCATCCTCAGCCACGGCAAGGAGGCGCTGAGCCGGCTGACGGATGAGGACCGCACGGGCGCCATCGCCGGCACGGGGGGCGGCGCGGGCGTGGGCCCGGGCGCGGTGGGCATGGGCGCCGACCGGACCGCGGCCCGCGCCAGCACGGGCATGGACGCCACCTCGGACACCGTGGGCCGCAAGGGCACCTACGACACGGGCTACGACACACGCCTGGGCACGGATGCCCGCTCCGGCGCGGGCACGGACACCGCGGTGGGCACGCGGGGCATCCATGGCCGCGAGGAGGACGTCACCATCCCCCTGCACAGGGAGGAGGTGGACGTGCTCAAGCGGGACGTGCAGGCCGGTGAGGTCCGCGTCCACAAGGACGTGGTGGAGGAGGACCGGGAGGTGGACGTCCCGGTGCGCCGCGAGCGCGTCCGCGTGGAGCGCCGGGACGTGAGCCCGGGGCGCCCGGCGATGAACGCCTCGTTCCAGGAGGAGACCGTCGTCGTCCCGCTGCGCGCCGAGGAGGTCGAGGTCCAGAAGCGCGCCGTCGTCGACGAGGAGGTCGTCATCCACAAGGACGAGGTCGACGAGCAGCGCCACATCTCCGAGCACGTGCGGCGGGAAGAGGTGGACATCCGAACCGAGGGTGAGGAGCCCGCGCGCACGCTGAACGCGCCCTCCGACGACCCGCTCAAGCGCGGGTACTGAGCGCGCCGCCCGGGCCCCTCCTTCTCCCGAGGGGGCCCGGCTTCCACGCGCACCGTCAGGGCGAGGACTTCACGAGCGGCGGGCGCATGATGGGCGTCTCACCCAGGGCCAGCCCGCCCTGGGGGACGTGCCCGGCGGGCGGGCGCCCCAGCTGCTGGAACTCGCGATGCCGGTCGGGGAAGTGCCGCTCCATGAGCCGCGCCAGCTCCGAGTCGCTCGCCGGACGGCAGGCATCCGCCAGCCGGTCCGCCATCTCCCGCGCGCTGCCAAAGCGGGCCTCGGGGCGCCTGGCCAGCGACGTCTCCAGCACGCTCCACAGCGCCCGGGAGATATGCGAAGGCCGCGGCGGAAGGGGCTCGTCGCAGATGGCGTGCATGGTGGCCAGCTCGTCGGGCTTCTCGAAGGCCCGCGCGCCGGTGAGCGCCTGATAGAGGACGAGCCCCATGGCGAACAAGTCACTGCGCGCGTCCAGCTTCATGCCGCGCGCCTGCTCGGGGGACATGTACAGCGGCTTGCCCTTCACGATGCCCGGCAGCGTCACCGTGCGCTGGGCGCGGGCCTTGGCCACGCCGAAGTCCAGCACCTTCACCCGTCCGTCGAACCCCACCATGAGGTTGTGCGGGGACAAGTCCCGGTGCACCAGCTCGAGCGGCGCGCCGTCCTCGCCCTGCAGCGCGTGCGCCGCGTGCAGCCCCGCCAGCCCCTGGCACACCACGCCCACCGCGTGCGCCGTCTCCAGCGGGCCCTTGGCCGCGCGCAGGAGCCGCTCCAGGTCCACGCCGCGCACCAGCTCCATGGCGATGTAGTACGCGCCCTCGGCCTCGCCGAAGTCGTAGACGTGCACCAGGTTGGGGTGGGCGAGCCGCAGGCCGATGCGGGCCTCGTCCAGGAACTGCTGGACGACGGAAGGGTCCGAGGACAGGTGCGGGAGGATGCGCTTGAGGGCCACCAGCCGGCCCAGGCCCTCCGGGCCCCGGGTCCGGGCCACCAGCACCTGCGCCATGCCCCCGGTGCCCAGCGGCGTCACCACCTCGTAGCGGCCAATGTGCCCGCGCGACGCCGGAGGCGGCTCCGTGGTGAGCGCGTCCAGCCGCGCCAGCGCGCCCTTGCCGTCCGTCAGCGCGAGGAAGCCCAGTACGGCGGTGTCGAGCTGCTCGCCAATGGCCTCCACCAGCTTCATCACCAGGCCGCCGCCGCCATCGAAGGTGCCCTCCACCACCAGCCCCAGGCCCCCCAGCACCAGGCTGCCCAGGGCCAGCCGCGCGCAGAAGAGCGTCCGGCCGTCCTCCAGCTTGCGGACCCCCTGCCAGTGGGCCGCCTCCAGGACGTCCACCCCGGGCTCGCCCAGCACCCGCGTCAGCACCGGGCCCCGCGTCCCCCGCAGGGACACGAAGCCCGCGCGCGCATGCACCAGCCGGGCACACTGCGTGAGAAACACGTCGAGCCCGGAGTCCAGGTCCAGGCCCCGCTCCAGGCAGTCCTCCAGGATGACGTCGGCCATCCGATGCACGGAGACCAGACCGCGGAGAAAAACGACCTCTTCCTCTAATGAGGGAAAATCCACGGGGGCATTCAACACCGGAGCCGCCCCAGGCGGCTACACGCGCTCCCGGTCCTTCAACGGCGCCACGGCCGGGAGGCGCTCGGGCGCGCTGGCACGGAGCGACACGGGCAGGTGGTCATCCATGAGGCCGTGCGCCTCCAGCAGGCGCTCCATGTGCGCCACGCGCTCGCGGAGCAGCCGGACCTCCATGCCGCCGTGCTGGGCCTCCTTCAGCCGGATGAAGGCCTCCACCAGGGGATTGAGGGAGAAGCGGAGGGTGAGCCCGAACAGGGGTACCCCCACCACCATGGCGGTGATGAGGAACTTGATGATGGCTTCGGTGACGTCCATTGATGCGCTCCAGGGGGGACTGACTGCGCGGCAGGCAGTCTACGCTGGAGCGCGGAGGTGATTGCGAGCGCTCAGCTCGCCTGCCCCGTGTAGATGGCGTCCGCGATGCGGTAGGCGCTGCCCTCCAGGCGCTGGAAGGACTCCTTGAGGACCGCCACGTCGGAGGTGTTGAGCACCTCCCTGAGGCGCTCCAGGTCCACCTTGATTTCCTCGCGGTCCTTCTCCGACAGGAGGCTGGCGTACTCCTCCAGGCTCTTCTCCGTCGTGTAGATGAGGCCGTCGGCGTTGTTGCGCAGCTCCGCCAGCTCCTTCTTCTTCTTGTCGTCGGAGGCGTGCGCCTGCGCGTCGGAGATCATCCCCTGGATCTCCGCCTCGGACAGGCCGGAGTTGCTCACCACGCGCACCTGCTGGACCTTGCCGGTGCCCAGGTCCTTGGCGCTGACGTGGACGATGCCGTTGGCGTCGATGTCGAACGACACCTCGATTTGCGGCACGCCGCGCGGCGCCGGGGGGATGCCCACCAGCTCGAAGCGCGCCAGCGTCTTGTTGTCCGCCGCCATCTCACGCTCGCCCTGGAGCACGTGCACGCTCACCAGGGGCTGGTTGTCCACGGCGGTGGAGAACACCTGGCTCTTCTTGCAGGGGATGGTGGTGTTCTTGTCGATGATTTTGGTGAACACGCCGCCCGCCGTCTCGACGCCGAGCGACAGCGGCGTCACGTCCAGCAGGAGGACGTCCTTCACCTCGCCCTTGAGCACGCCGCCCTGGATGGCCGCGCCCACGGCGACGACCTCGTCCGGGTTGATGCCCTTGTGCGGCTCCCGGCCGAAGAACTCCTTCACCTTCGCCTGCACGCGCGGCATGCGCGTCATGCCGCCCACCAGCAGCACCTGGTTGATCTGCTGCGCGGGAATGCCCGCGTCCTTCAGGGCAATCTTGCAGGGCTCGATGGTGCGGTCGATGAGGTCCGTCACCAGCGCCTCGAAGGTGGCGCGGTCCACCGTCTCCGTCAGGTGCTTGGGACCGGAGGCATCGGCGGTGATGAACGGCAGGTTCACCTCCGTCTCCGGCGCGCTGGACAGCTCGTGCTTGGCGCGCTCGGCGGCCTCCTTCAGGCGCTGGAGCGCCATGCGGTCCTTGCGCAGGTCCAGCCCGTTGTTGGCCTCCGCGAAGCGCTTGGCCAGGTAGTCGATGAGGCGCTGGTCGAAGTCCTCGCCGCCCAGGAACGTGTCGCCGTTGGTGCTCTTCACCTCGAACACGCCGGCGTTGAGCTCCAGGATGGAGATATCGAAGGTGCCGCCGCCCAGGTCGTAGACGGCGATGCGCTCGGTGCCACCCTCCTGCACCTTGTCCAGGCCGTAGGCCAGGGCCGCGGCGGTGGGCTCGTTGATGATGCGCAACACGTTGAGCCCGGCGATGCGGCCGGCGTCCTTGGTGGCCTGGCGCTGGCTGTCGTTGAAGTAGGCGGGGACGGTGATGACCGCCTCGGAGACCTGCTCACCGAGGTAGTCCTCCGCCGTCTGCTTCATCTTCATCAGGACGATGGCGGAGACCTCCGGCGGGCTGTAGCCCTTGCCGCGAATCTCCACCCACGCGTCGCCGTTGGGGCTGGCGGCCACCTTGAAGGGCGACACGCCAATGGCCTTCTTGGCCTCGGGCGAGTCGAGCTTGCGGCCGATGAGCCGCTTCGCCGCGAAGACGGTGTTCTCCGGGTTGGTGATGGCCTGCCGCTTGGCGATCTGCCCCACCAGGCGCTCGCCGGAGTCCGTGAAGCCCACCATGGAAGGCGTGGTCCGGCTGCCTTCGCTGTTGGGGATGACCACCGGCTCGCCGCCCTCCATGACGGCGACGCACGAGTTGGTCGTCCCAAGGTCGATTCCAATCACCTTGCCCATGTTGGTTACTGACTCCCCCCGGAAGAGTTCTCGGACTGCGCGGGCGCGGCGGGCGCCTCGGTGTCGGTCGTGGCGGTGGCGGGCTCGGCGGCCAGCGGCTCGGCGGCGGCGACCGGCGCAGCCGGCGCGCGCGCGACGACGACCATGGCCGGACGCACCAGCCGTTCATTCAGGTAGAAGCCGCGCACGACCTCGTGGGCCACGTGGCCAGCGGGGACGTCCGCCGTCTCCACCTGCTGGATGGCCTCATGGAGGCGCGGGTCGAAGGGCTGTCCCTTGGCGCTGAAGCCCTTCACGCCGTGGCGGCCCAGCGTGTCCTCGAAGGACTTGCGCGTCATGGCCACGCCCTTCTCGAAGCTGTCCAGGTCCGGCGATTTGGCCGCGGCGTCGAGCGCGCGGTCCAGGTTGTCCAGCACCGGGAGCAGGTCCTTGAGCAGCTTCTCCGCGCCGAAGCGCTGGACCTCCTCCTTCTCCTTCTGCGCGCGCTTGCGGTAGTTCTCCAGGTCCGCGGCGTGACGCACGGTGCGCTCCTGCGCCTCCTTCGCCCGCTCGTGAGCCTCGCGCAGGCGCTCCATCGTCTCGCGCCCCTTGGCCTGGCTGAACTCGAGCTGGGCCTGGAGGGACTCCACCTCCTGGCGGAGCGCGGCCACGTCCTCGGACGGGGGCGCCTCGGCGGCGGAGGCGGGAGAGGCGGTGTCTTCGGGGGACGGGGACGCTTCGGCCTCCACCGGGGCGGATGGGCTGGAAGCCCCCACCTCGATGACGGTGACTTCGTCCTCTTCGTCCGAGTGACGCTCGACGCTGCGAACCGCCGCGTCGATGACGTCCTGCCCGATATCTGTCTGGATTCTGCTCTTGTCGTTCGAGCCGGCCACGGCGCGTACTATCTCACGCGCCGCGGGACCTTCCAAATGTCGAGAAGGACGAAGGAAACCGGCCTGCCCCCGGGCAGGCAGGCTTCACGTTCAGCGGAACTTCACGCTCCGGCGGTGGGCTTCTTGGGCCGGCCAATCGTCTTCTTGGAACCTGAAACAGCCTTCTTCGCCGTCTTCGTGGCGGGGCTCTTGGTCGCGGCGGTCTTCTTGCGGCCAATGGACTTGCCCCCGGCCTTCTTCGCGGCGGGGCGGGAGGCGCTGGCCTTGGGGGCCTTGGGCTCGGCCTTGGGCTCGGCCGGCGCCTGGGCGGGGCGCGAGGAGGAGGCCTGCTCGCCGCCCTCTTCGTTCGTGAAGGCGCGCTCGACGGCGCCCTCGACCTGACGCACCGCGACTTCAATCTTCTCCGCGGCCACCTTGCTGGTACTGGCGGCCCAGGTGCGGAGCTGCTCCAGGCCCTCCTTCACCTTGGCCTGGTTCTGGGGGTCCTTCACTTCCTTGAGGAGGCGCTCGGCCTCTCCGCGCAGGTCATCGGTGGTGCGCTTGAGCTCGTCACCGGTGCGCTTGAGGAAGTCCATCAGCTGCTTGTCCCACTTGTTGGCCATGTGCTGTGTCCTCCATGGGGCAGTCATCCCCCCGAAAAAACCATTCCACTCCACGGCTGCCCGGAGCGCAAAACCTTCCAGCGCTTGCTTGAAACACGAACGATGTCGGCGTCCATTGCCTTCGTGCGACGGGCTTCGTGCATACGGGGGTCCGTCGGGGCTAGAGTGGGCGCGTCGTGGGCCCCACTCCTCGAGGCCCGCGCTGGAGCCCGCCGACATGCCGTTTTGCCGAATGGCGGGGATGCTCGCCGTCCTCACCTTGCTGTGCGCCTGCTCCGAGGGACGTGGAACCTCGGAGGGACCCCGTCTGCCCGCGGTCGAGCTGTCTCCGACGACGGTGGGCCTTGCCTATGAAGCCATGTTCACCGCGTCCGGGGGCGAGCCGCCGCTGCGCTACACGGTGTCGCCGCCGCCGCAGGGCTTCTCCTTCTATACGGGAGAGGGGCGGCTGCAGGGCCCGGGCAACGAGGCCGGTGACTTCGCCCTCACCGTGACGGTGCGGGACGCGGACGGCCTGGAGAACGTGCGGACGTACGCGCTGAAAATCTATCCACGTCCGGAGGTCACCACCGACGGGCTCCCCGCCGCCACGGCGGGGGACAGCTACGAGCACGTCCTGGTCGCCACCGGTGGGCGCCCTCCCCTGCAGTGGGAGCTGGTGGGGGGCTCGCTGCCCACGGGCATCGCGTTGAGCGCCGCGGGCGTACTGACGGGGCAGGCCCAGGGCGAGGGGAACCATCCCATCACCCTGCGGGTCCATGACGCCCACGGCGCCGAGGCCGAGGTCCAGCTGGGGCTGGAAGTGGTGGGGCCCGGGCAGACGCCGGACGGGGGCGCGCCGGATGGGAGCTTCCCGCTGTCGGTGGGGAACTGGAACATCGAGTGGTTCGGGGACCCGGACTATGGGCCCAACGACGAGCCGCTGCAGTTGGCCAATGCGCAGGCCGTCATCGCCGACGCGGGCGTGGACTTCTGGGGGCTGGCGGAGATTGTCAGCACGGCGCAGTTCGACGCGCTGAAGGCGCGGCTGCCGGGCTACGACGGCTTCCTGGCGGACGACGGCTCGCGGGTGTCGTCGGGGTCGAGCTACTACGCGGCCAACGAGCAGAAGGTGGGCGTGCTGTTCAAGTCGGACGTGGTGCAGGTGCTGCGGGCGGAGGTGGTGCTGCTGGACCACGACTACGACTTCGGCGGGCGTCCGCCGCTGCGCGTGGACCTGCGCATCCAGCGCGGCGGCGCCAGCGTGGACGTGACGGCGTTGGTCCTCCACATGAAGGCGCTCACCGGTCCCGACGACTACGCGCGGCGCCTGTCGGCCTCCGGGTGGATCAAGGACTACCTGGACCTCCGCCTGCCCACGCAGCGGGCCATGGTGGTGGGTGACTGGAATGACGACGTGGATGTGTCCATCGCGACCAATCCCAACACCGGGCTGAAGTATGAGTCGCCGTTCCGCAACTTCGTGAACGACTCGGCCAGCTACAAGTTCACCACCCAGGCCCTGTCCGAGGCGGGCATCGGCAGCACGGCGAGCCGCAGCACGTTCATCGACCATCAGCTCGTCACCAATGAGCTGTGGGCCGGCTATGTCCCCAACTCGACCCAGGTGCTGCGGCCGAACATCACGGGCTACCGGAACAACACGTCCGACCACTACCCCATCATCAGCCGCTTCAACCTCGGCAATGCGGGAGGCGGTGGACCGGGGACCGGCGGGACGCAGTACAAGGTGTTCATCAATGAGTACCTGCCGCAGACGCACGACATCCCTGGCACCACGACGCCGGATTATGACCAGCAATTCGTCGAGCTGGTGAACGCAGGCACCACGGCGGTGGACCTGGGCGGCTGGAAGCTTCACGACGCCAACTCCTACGCGGGCGAGGATGACACACGGCACGTGTTCCCCGCGGGGACGATGATTCAACCGGGCAAGTCGTATGTCGTGTACTCGGGCCCGACGGCGGTGCCCGGGGGCGTGACGAACGCCACGGCGGCCTCGGGAGGCGGGCTGTACTTCAACCGGGGCGTCAACGTGGGCAGCAGCGGCGACACCGTGTACCTGGTGCGGCCGGACAACAGTGTGCAGGACAGCGCGGGGTATCAGGACACGACGGTGGGTGTCTCCTACAACCGGAGCCCGGATGGGAGCGCCACGGGGAGCTGGGTGCCGCACACGCAGCTGTCAGCCGGTGTTGAGGCTTCGCCTGGGCGGCGGGTGAACGGTGCGGGGTTCTGAACGAGTACTGGGGCCCTGTCGGTTGACGAAACAGACTTCATCCGGTCAGAGGGCGAGTCTCACTCCAGCGAGCCGAGCGGCAGGGGAAGGCGACTGGGGCACAACCAGCGAAAGTCAGACCTCCAGACAGGTGCCAGAAGTCCACCAGGCGCACCGGCTTCTTGGCCGAGGGGGCATGGGTGGCGAGCGCCTCGTCCAGCAAGGCGTGCAACTCGGGAGCGCCATCGGTGAGGACGGCGACGTACAGGCCGCGCCGTCTGGAAACCAGGGCCTGGACGTCGCGGGCCAGACGCTCGGCCAACCCGCGGGCCTCGCCCCGCGGCATCCGCCCGTAGCGGAGGGTGCCCAGCGCTTCGCCGTGGGCGTCATGGAAGGTAAGGCAGGCGGCGTAGGCCATGCGCCAGACGACGTCCACCGGGCGCGTGGGGGCACCCTTGCGAGGTCGTCCCACTGGCCGCCTCTTCGGCTCCTCCATCGGCACGGCCACCCTGTCCATGCTGACGCTCACGCCGCGAGTGCCTCGGGGCACTCGCAGCTGCCGGGCCAGCGCCGCCTCCACCCGAGGCCGCTGGCCACCGTACAGCGCACCCACCTCATGCCCCACCCGCTCGAAGGAGGCGCGGCAATAGGGAAGCACACCCACCTGGCGCGCCGTCGCCTTGCGCCTCCCGCGACGTGCCCCGCGCCAGCAGGTACGCCATGGGCACCGCAGCCTCCGGTAGCCAGCCATCAGCCACGCACCCGGCTTGGACGCTGATGGTGTCCACCGTGGGGCCATGGCGCTCGCCCACCCGCCGGTAGAGGCCTCTCTCTATTTCGACGGGCCCTTGCCGCGTCTTGTACGTCGCCGGGTACCGTCCGACTCGGACGTAGGGCTGGCCTTCGATGAGGACCTGGGCAGCGTCGAGGTCGAGCCCTCGAAGCAACCTCCGCTTCATCAACCGCTCCGTCTGTTCCGCTCCGGCATTCACCTCCTGCCATGCGGCGTCGAACGTGGCCAAGTCCCCTCTGCTCGCACCCTCCACCCGTCGGTGGGCGCGCTTCAGCGTCTCCTCCAGCGCTTTGACGCTGTCCTCGAATCCTTCCGGCACTTCGATGGTGACCTTTGGCATCGTCTGATGTCCTCCGGTGGCACAACCCACCAGAAACCTCTCATTCTGCCGGCCACCAGGCACCCGGCGAGCCCCCTGCCTGTTTGCTCACTCGTTGCTCAGTTCAAGAGCCACACCCGACAGGAGCTCGACCTTGCTCGTCACTCATGGAACGGGCCCACGAAGGGCTACACCCTACGACTCTCCAATCCACGTTCGTGAGCACCGCCGTAACGGGTTAATCTCGCCTATCCGGAGCCCCAACTAACGAACCATTGCAGCTTCTTCGGAGTGGAAGCCTTCCCCATTTAGAACGAGTCCTCCCACCAATCAAAGCACACGACGCAATCAGACAAACTTATCGCACCCCTGGCCCATCAATCCCCATTCGGCCTTCTTCACACAGAACAGCAAGCTCCCCCTACATCCGGATCCGATGAGATTCGCGCGTCCCAGACAAGGGGAGCACTTAGCCAACAATAACAAGGACTTACAATCTTCGACCTCAGAGTGCTTGATGACCAAGTTGGCAAGCTCCTGCCATTTCCCATGGCGACGAACTTGCTCGCAGCCCCGGTCGGTATCATATGATACCGACTCTGCAACTACTCGGCAGCAACCAGGATGTGGTCGAATGTAGGAAAAAATGAGCGACGACCTCGCCGACATACGGGCAGAACTTCTCCGCCTATGCAGCTCTAAGCGCACTCGGTTAGTCCGTTTTACGAAGGAGGCGCCCTGTCATTGGAATCCCCACAAAACGACAAATCCTACGACTAGCGACCCATTCACAGAAGCAGGCGCCTGGGAATTTATAGAGGATCTTTTGGGCAACGGGCATGAAATCAAAAAAGTGATACTTCGAAAGCCCCCCGGCAAACATGGATACACCATGCTTGCTCCCGGGAAAAACCGTTTTGAAGACATATACATCAAACTTCAGATTGGCTCTGGAGTGGTAATGGGTCGCAGTTTCCATTATTCGACCCAGCCCGACGACGACCTTTAGCTTCGCATGGGAGCACAAATGCGTGACCAAGTTAATGAATGCCCTGCCTGTGGCAGCACAAGAGTGACAGAGGATTTTACCACACAGGCATTCACATACCTCCACGGCAAGCAAGAGATCGAATTAAGCGCAAGCACCCCCGTAACAATTTGTGCGGCTTGCGAACTCTCGTTTACGGATGAGCGAGGTGAGGAAGCGCGCCACGAAGCAGTTTGTCGCTACTTAGGCGTACTCCCCCCTGCAGAGATCGTAAACACACGACAGAAATACGGCCTTTCCCAATCTGAATTCGCCCGGATAACGCGCATCGGCGAGGCTTCAATCAAGCGATGGGAGTCAGGGTCGCTCATACAAAACGGCTCTACAGACACACTCTTGCGTCTACTCCGACATCCCAGAGTCATGGAATATCTGCGATCAACTGACGCTGCACCACAAACAAACTACAACGCAATGGGCCCCAGCCTCAGGATGATTCGATTCCAAACAACCCTGAGTGATGAAGTCGTTTCAAAGGCAGCATCTTTCACGCTTCGCCGCGCCTAATCAACCGAAAGAGCCTTGAAATGCATATAGTAACTTTTTATTCATTTAAAGGTGGCGTTGGTCGGACCATGGCTCTTGTAAATGTTGCCATGGACTTGGTCAAGCGTAACAAGCGAGTTCTTCTTGTTGACTTCGACCTTGAGGCACCTGGCCTACCAACTTTCCCAGACTTGAGTGCGGCGTCGAATCGGCTTGGCTTGGTGGACTATATAACGAATTACATTCAAAGCGGCCATGCGCCCAATGTCGAAGAATACATCGCCAGTTGCTCCGTTTCCGCACTTGGAGGCAAACAACTATGGGTGATGCCTGCAGGGAGACAAGGAAAGGACTATGCAACAAAACTCAACTCCATTGACTGGCAGCACCTATACACAAAACTCGATGGCTACCTGTTATTCGAAGACCTGAAGAACCAATGGCAACAATCATGCGCGCCTGACTATGTCCTAATCGACTCTCGAACCGGCCACACCGACGTAGGAGGGATTTGCACGCGCCAGTTGCCAGACGCCGTAGTGCTTATGTTCTTTCCAAACGACCAGAACCTAGCCGGCTTGACTCGCGTGGCCGAAGATATCAGACACGAAGAGCGGCCACCACGAAGCAAGCAAATTGCAACACTCTTTGTCCCTTCGAACATTCCCGTGCTCGACGACGAGGAGCGGATTATTCAAAACAGACTAACCAAGGCTCAAGAACTGCTTGGCTACCGAGAGCCAACTGTATCCCTAAGACACTACAACAGCCTCGCCATGTTGGAGCAAGAAGTTTTCACTCTCAACCGCCCGCGAAGCAGACTCGCAAAAGAGTATAAGTCACTCACCGACGAACTAATCTCGACGAACGTACGGGACAGGGACGGAGTCGTCATCTATCTCGAAAAAACACTGGCTTCAATCTCCAAAGCCATTGTTCCAGAACAGGAACTAGACGACAAGCTCGCAAACATTGTCGCTCTTTTCCCCATGGATGGCGATATACTCCTCAAAATTGCAGCCATCGAAGAAGCTCGCGGCAACCCTGACAAGGTCCTTCTACTTCTTGACACTGCGGAACATGCGGGAAATAGGCAATCTGAACTCTATCGACGACGCGCTCTGGCGTATGGCGTGCTGTCGCGCGCAGACAAAGCATCTGAAGACATGAAGAGCGTACTTTGGGCTGATAGCCCAAGCGCTCTCGACACCATGTTTGCAATCAGATGGCTCTCGGAGTTGACGCCAGGCGACCTGCCGTCCATCGAAGGTTCGCCAAATTTCAACATACTGGAACCATCCGCAAAGCTCTACGTTGCCAATCAACTCATGTTCAGCAGAGAGGTGCTTCCTGCGTCTGAGAGAATAATCGGGGCCATACTTGCTGAAGAGACGATCACAGAGGAGGAACGTCATCGGACTGAAAGTCTCTTAATATTAAACCTGATTGGACAGGGGCGCTTCAGTGAAGTCTTGCAGATTATCGATCCACATAGAACTGGTAGACCCAAGGACAAGGAGATTGCACGATTTTTCAACTATACGATGGCTAAATGGGCGCTTGATGGAACTCCACAGCGAGAACTGCTTGAGGAGGTTCTTTTGCTGTCAATGAAAGAAAAGCGCTCAGATGCAAATTTCATACAATGCCTCGCATTGGTCAATCACCTACTCGGAAACACCGGCAACGCAACTGCCCTCTTGGAGAAAGCC
Organism: Myxococcus sp. AM010; assembly: GCF_013372585.1. NCBI lineage: Bacteria > Pseudomonadati > Myxococcota > Myxococcia > Myxococcales > Myxococcaceae > Myxococcus > Myxococcus sp. AM010. The sequence continues at coordinate 112,283 of NZ_JABXEO010000004.1, read as the reverse complement.
GGCCAGCATCTGGCAGCATCACCACATCGAAGCCTTAGTGTTTGGCGATACCTAAACGTCACTCCTCAAGAGTTTTCCGAAGATCTCGCCCACATGCGAGCAATGTTTCAAGGCGAACATCTTCTGCCGTCATTTCTTGCCCTCAAAATTTAACACAAGCCGGCCGGACGAATCCCGCGATATAAGCAGCGCCGCAGGACTCTCGTAACTCGTAGCCCGAAGAATGGAGTCAAATCAGTCACGACGACTCGCGCTGGCCCCTCGTCGTTCCCAAATAAAGACGCCAGTCGTTGTTCCATGGACGGTAGATGGAGACTGCGCGCTGATGGAAGTAGTCCTCCGGGGTGTCCAGATCGGTGAACGCGTTTCCCCGTACCTCGATTCGGACGATGCCTGGAGCGTGTCAAGGACCGCCCGATCGGATCGCTCGTGGGTCGACTCCTCGGGCCGCAGTCCCGAACAGTCCGACCGGCCTGCGTGTCGGGAGCGTCAAGAGTCGGCTGCGCCGAAACCTGAACGGTTCCCCGAACCATTGATCCTCTCTCCGCGTGTCGGCAAAGGGCAATCGGCCGCAATCGGCCAGTCTTGCGCGATCAGGAACTGCGATCCGTTTGGCCGCCCCGGATGCGAACCATTGACCCGGTCCCTAACAGAGCGACCTCAGTGTCGCGGTAGCCACCACGGAACCCCATGCGCTGGTATAGCGTGGAGCACCCAACAGCAAGCTCGATAGCCCATGCGGTTCCCACAACCCTCTTCAGTCTCTGCATGGCCAAACAGACTCGTGCACGGCAGTGATGGCGCCAAACACCACGGACTACTCCTCCAGAGTGGGAGCTGAAGCATCCCCTCATTTGCGATTTTCCCTCGGAGCTTGCTCCCTCGGAGCTTGCTCCCTCGGCTGCCCATGCGTTCCCCGAGGGGATCTTCAAATGAGGGGATATCTCCCCCTGTGTCAGGGAAGATGTCGCCTCGGCTGACCTGCCGAGCTGACAACGCCCAAGGGGCGAGAGCAGGCAGGACGTAGTGTCGTACACGGATGCATTCAAGGCGCAGATGGTGAAGCGGATGGTGGGCCCCGGCGCGGTGAGTGCCGCGGCGTTGGCCCGCCAGGAGGGAGTCTCCCAGCCGACGCTGTCGCAGTGGTTGCGGGAGGCGAATAAGTTGGCGGCCATGACGCCCCGCCCGAGGAGAAGCCCGTCGGCCCCAAGAAGTGGACGCCCGAGGAGAAGATGAGCGTGCTGGCGGAGGCGCATGGACTGGCGGGTGAGGCATTGGGAGCGCTGCTGCGCCGAGGGGCTGCACGAGGTGCAACTGGCTGAGTGGCGCGCGGCTGCCGCTGGAGCCCTCTCCCAGGGCACGAAGGAGGCGCCGTCCGGGGCCCTGACGGCCGGTCAGCGCCGGCGGCTGGCCTTCTCGGAGAAGCGAGTGAAGGAACTCGAGCGCGAGCTGCGCCGCAAGGAGAAGGCGCTGGCTGAGGCCGCCGCACTGCTGGTGCTCGAAAAAAACTTCAGGCGATGGGTTGGGACGAGAAGGACTCGGGCGACGAGGACGACGCAGCGGACGAGACGTGCGAGAAATGACGCTCGCGCTCGTCGACGAGGCGCTGGAGAAGGGCGTGCGTCTGGAGGCCATCTGCGCTCGGCTCGGAGTCGTCCCGCACACCATTCAGCGCTGGAGGAAGCCAGCCACGGAGGAGGACAGGCGGTGCGGTCCGCATACCCGGCCGGCCAACCGGCTGTCCGAGGTGGAGCGACGCCGCATCCTGGCGGTGGCCAATAGCGAGGAGTTCCGGGACGCCTCGCCCAAGCAGATTGTCCCCAGGCTGGCGGACAGGGGCGAGTACGTGGCCAGCGAGGCGAGCTTCTACCGGGTGTTGCGTGAAGCGGGCCAGTTGGCCCACCGCGGCCGCGCCAAGGCCTCTGTGCCCAGGCCTCGGGCCGAGCACCTCGCCACCGGGCCCCGCTAGGTATGGAGCTGGGACATCACCTACCTGAAGGGCCCGGTGAAGGGCAGCTTCCGCTACCTGTACCTCGTGGTGGACGTCTTCAGCCGGCGCATCATGGGCTTCGCGGTGCACGAAGAGGAATCGCCCGAGCATGCCGCGGCCCTCATCCGCCGCTCTTGGCAGGAGGCTGGGTGTCCCGAGGGGCTGGTGCTGCACTCGGACAACGGCGGCCCCATGAAGGGCGCCACGTTGCTGGCCACCTTGCAGTGGCTGGGCGTCACCCCGTCCTTCAGCCGGCCCCGCGTCTCGGACGACAACCCTTTTTCCGAGTCCGTCTTCCGCACGCTGAAGTACCGCCCCAGCTTCCCTCAGCGCCCCTTCTCCTCCGTCGAGGACGCGTGCCGCTGGGTGACTCGCTTCGTGGCCTGGTACAACACCCAGCACCGCCACTCCGCCATCCGCTACGTCACGCCCGAGGACAGGCACTTCGGCCGCGAGGGCGCGCTGCTGGCCCGACGCCACCAGGTGTACCAACGCGCCAAAGCCCGTCACCCCGAGCGTTGGAGCCGCGACACGCGCGACTGGACGCCCGCGGGCCCCGTCCGCCTCGGCCCCTCTCCGCACTTCACCCCGGCAGTGCAGGAGTTGAAGCGCATCGGTTGAATCCTTTCACGCGACATCTACCTTGACGCTCACCGATCTCAGGAGTGGGAGACGACGTGTCGAGCACGTCATCAGCAGTGGGCTCTTGCCCGCGTCGACCGTGCTCGCCTCTCGGTCAGCGAACTGACCTGATGCGGGTACACACAGTCCGAACGAAGGCGCCCGCCCCATGTCGAAGACGTTCACGCTGTACCGCCCAATTGGCCTCAAGGAGGCGGAGCTCATCCTCGACAGTGACTGCTCGGCGTTCCCGCCGCGACTCCCGGACCAGCCCATCTTCTACCCGGTGATGAACGCCGAGTACGCGCGGCAGATTGCCCGAGACCGGGACACGCCGGACGCGGGCTCCGGGCACGCGAGCTCCGTCACGGCCTTTGACGTGGACACGGCCTACGCCTCGCGCTTCCCCGTGCGCTTCACGGATGCCTGGTACGGCCCCGAGTACCGCGGTCCGGACACCACACTCGGTCCTCTTGAGCGCCAGATCCTGGCCCTGTTCAAGCAGGGCCACAACGCCCTGCCCCTGCTCCAGGCCAACACCGCCGCCTGTCTCTTCAACGCCGCCTGGTGGTCCACCACCCCACCGTCAGCCCAGGGCCTGGACACCGCCAACCACCTCCACCTGCTCGACCGCCTCCGCCAAACCTGGGTAGCCCTGCACCCCACATGGCCCCTCCCCTCCCTGGGCGGGATTCGCCAAACGGGCACACAATGAAAACGCGCCCCATGCGTTATAGGCGCGACCCATTTTGCGACCCCGTTCCGTATCCCATTTTGAAGGGATGACGGACGGCCGGGCATTGGGCTCGAGCCGGCTCGCGATGAGGGACGGAGCTACCGTGCTGCCTGGAACCGACCGGTCCGTCTTGGAGTCCTTCCGCCGGGGGGAGACGTCCGTCCTCACGCAGGTGTACCGGACCTATTCGCCGGAGGTGCTCCGCTACCTCTCGCGAAAGTTCGCGGTCGGCTCGGACGGGGGAACGCGCACCGCCGCGTTGTCCGCGCTGGACCTGGACGCCGCCCATCAAGAGACGTTCGTCCGGGCCTTCCGGCCCAACATGCGGCAGGCCTATGACGGGGTTCGCCCCTACCTGGGCTTCCTCCTCACGGTGGCGCGCTCGACGGCCATCGACCTGATGCGCGCGTCGGGACGCGTGTCCCGCGAGGCCGTCTCCATGGACGATGCGCCCGAGCTGACGCACCTGCCCACCGAGGGCCGGACGCCGGAAGAAGAGGCCCTCAGCACGGAGGTGCGCGACCTGGTCCGCGCCTTCCTCGACACCCTCACGGATGAAGGCCGCGCCCTGGCGCAGCTGCGCTTCGTGGAAGGACTTTCGCAGGAGTCCGCTGCCCAGCAGCTCCAGCTCTCCCGAGGCGAAGTCCGGGTGCGCGAGCGGCGGCTGCGGACGCAGTTCACCGAGCATTTGAAGGACTCGGGCTGGCTGGACGCATCGGCCGAGCCCGGGCGGATGGAGCTGGGAGTCCTCCTGGCCTCGCTCGCCCTGTGCGCAATAGGGAGCATGCCCTCATGAGGTGGTACGAGAGACATATCGACGCCAGCCTGACCCGGTGGTCGCTGGGAGACCTGTCCTCCCACCAGTCCGCGCGCCTGCTGCGCCACGCCCACGCCTGCCAGCGCTGCGGCGCCCGCTATGAGCGCTGGGCCCAGGCCCACCGCGCCCTGGAGGGCAATGACCTCCACGCCCCCTCCTCCGTGGAGCTCCAAGCCCTGTCACTCGGAGGCCTGGAGGCCGCCCTCGCCGCCGCCGCTCCAGAGCAGGCGTCGTCCCGGTGGCCCTCCCTGGCCCTGCTCGGCGGCGCGCTGGCCGCGGTCTTCCTCGCGGTGGTGCTCGTCCCCACCGCCACGACGACGCCCGGCGAGTTCGTTGCCCGCGGCGAAGGCACCGCGCCCCCCGGCGTCGCCCTGCGAATCTTCTGCGCCACCCCGGGCCAGGCCCTGCGCGAGCTGCACGCCGGAGACACCTGCCGCGCCGGCGCCATGCTGGCCTTCGCCGCCGGGGGCCACGCGCCCTTCACCCACGTCGCGGTCCAGGTCCGCGGCGCCAGGAATGCGGAGGTGACGGCCGGTCCCTTCGCCCTGTCCGGAGGCCTGGGCAAGGAAGCCCCCCTCGAGCTGACCGTGCCCATGCCAGAAACGGCGGGCACCGTCGAAGTCGTCGCCGTCTTCGCAGGCAGCCCGGCCGAGTCCCTGGCGACCCTGCGCGGTGAACAGACAGAGGGCACGGTGGTGCTCAAGCAGTCAGTGAGGGTAGAGGAAGCTCCATGAAAAAGCTGGGAGTGCTCCTCGGCGCCGCGGCACTGCTGCTGGCCCGTGGTGCCTCGGCCGAAGCCGTGGTTCGCCGTGCCCTGGTCATTGCCCATAACGGGAGCGACGACCCGTCGCTCCCGTCGCTGCGTTTCGCGGACGATGACGGCGTGCTGTGGGCGGAGACGCTTCAACGCCTGGGCGTGGAGACAACGCTGCTGGTGGACCCGGACGAGGCGACCCGCGCCACGGCCCGGCCGGTGCTCGCGGGCGCCCGGCCTCCAACGCCAGACGAGGTGAAGCGCGAGGTGGCCCGCCTGCGCGCGGCCAACCTGGTGGACCATGAACTGGGACGCCAGACAGACGTGCTGCTCGTCTACGTGGGCCACGGCAACACGGACGAAGCCGGACGCGCGTACTTCACCCTCGCGGGCGGACGTCTGGACAAAGCCAGCCTCTACGCGGACGTGGTGGACCCGCTCGGTGCCAACTACGTCCACCTCATCGTGGACGCGTGCCGCGCGTCTGGCGTCGTGGGCAGCCGCGGCGGGCAGACGGACGCGGCGGTGCTCGCGGAGCTGCGCGGCATGCTGGCCCGTGAGCAGCTCGCCACCCGGCCCACCGTGGGCGCCGTGTTCGCGGAGAGCGACGACGGCGAGACGCACGAGTGGTCCCGCATCCGCGCGGGGGTCTTCAGCCACGTGGCCCGCTCCGGCCTCATGGGCGCGGCGGACATCAACGGCGACGGCAAGGTGGAGTACAGCGAGCTGGGCGCCTTCGTCACCGCGTCGCTCCAGGGCGTGAAGGGCCTCCCCGCGCGCCTGTCGCTCCACGCCTTCGCCCCCACCCGCGAGCCCCGGCGTCCGCTGGTGGGCCCCGCTCCAAAAGGTCCCAGCCTTCCGCTGCCCGCGGGGCTCGAGCACTCGCGCATCTCCGTCGAGGACTCGGACGGACGGCGCCTGGCCGACGTGCGCCGCTCCCAGGAACAATACGTGCTGCTGCGCCTGCCCGAGCGCGACGTGTATTGGATTCGCACGCCCACGCAGGAGGCCCGCATCACCCTGGCCGAGCTGTCCACCCACGGCATCATCGACCTGGGCGACCGCGAGCTCCAGGAGCGCGGCCCCGCCGAGGAGGCCCTGCGCAAGGGCTTGTTCGCGGTGCCGCTCGACAAGGACTTCTACGAGCGCTACGTGGCGCTCTCCGGGCTCGCGCCCGTGGGCATCTCCCAGGCGTTTCCCCCCAGCGCGGGCGGCGCCTTCCCGCGGTTCATGGCGCGGCGGCCCGCCACCACCACGGGCTGGGAGCTGGGCTGGACGGGGCAGCAGGCACCGCTCGGCTTGAGCACGCTGGCCACCGGCCCCACGGTGACGTGGCGGCGCGAGGCGCCCCTGCCGTCGCTCTACTACGGCGCGCGCGCCGCATATGGCCTGACGCCCCTGGCCACCGACGGCATCCGCACCCACCGGGGCGCGCTGCTGGGGCTGCTGGGTGCCCAGGCTCCGGCGCACCTGCGGGTGCCGCTGTTCCTGGAGGCGGGCGCGGGCTGGGGCTTCCTGGGCATCTCTCGCGGACCGGTGCGCATGGGCGACCCCACCGTGCTCTCCACGTACACCGCCGCGGGGGTGACGGGGGCGCTGGCGGGGGTGCGGCTGCGGCTGGCGGCCACGCTCACCTATGACCGCGTCACGTTGGACCAGCGCAACTACTGGGACCGCGCCTTCGGCTTCGAGCTGGCGCTGCGACGCTGAGGGACCTGCTCATGAAACGCATGTGGATGGCGATGCTCGTGCTCGTCACGGGGTGTGACGGCATCGAGCTGGACCGGCTCGTCAAGCAGCACCCGCCGCTCACCCGGCTGGTCCCCGAGCCCGCCGGTGCCAACTGCGCCCATGGTGGCCACTTCGTCCGCACGGGGCTGGACCGCGATGACAACGGCGTGCTCGACGACGACGAGGTGAGCGTCACCGAATACGCGTGTGTCACCTCCATCCCAGGCGTGCTGGTGCGCGTGCAGGACGAGCCCCCCGGGGAGCACTGCACGGAGGGCGGCAAGGTGTACCGCGCGGGCCAGGACACGAATGGCAATGCCGAGCTGGAGGACAGCGAGGTCAGCCGCGAGGTCTACGGCTGCGCCAGCTCGGCGGCCGTGCTCACCCGCGTGCGGGCCCGGGAGCCTTTCGTCTACCCCTGCGGGGAGCACGGCGCCGTGGTCGAAGCAGGGCAGGACCCGGATGGCAACGGCGTGCTGGATGATTCAGAGGTCCGCGCGACGTCCACCCTCTGCGTGCTCCCCTCCGAGGTCCGGGTACGCCAGTCACCTGCTCCCGCGGGCGCCGCGTGCCCCACGCCCAGCACCCAGGTGGACGTGGGCACCGACGCGGACGCGGACGGCCTGTTCGAGGACGAAGAGGTGATGGCATCCCTGTTCGTGTGCCAGCCGCTGCACACCCTGGACGGCAATTACTTCGTGCGCAACGCGGTGGACTTGGCGGCGCTGGAGGGCATCTCCCGCGTCCGCGGCAACCTCTACTTCGACCCCGGGTCCGCCACGGAGGCCGTCCTCCCCGACTTGATGCTGGTCGAAGGCGCGCTGGAAATCATCGACACGTCGCTCGAACGTCTGGAGTTGCCCTCGCTGCGCCTCGTGGGTGGCCCGCTCACCGTCGCCAGAAACCCCGCGTTGACCACGCTGAACCTGGGCAGCGGCCACTCCCTGCTCTGGGTCCGGGGAGATTTCAGCCTGGTGTCCAACCCCTTGCTCCCCACGCTCGCGGGGGTGCGCACGGTCTTCCCTGCGAACAACATCCTCCTGAAAGACAATGATGTCCTCGACGGGGGCTCCTTCACGTACGTCTCCAGGCAGCTCGGCAGCATCACCCTGGAAGGCAATGCGAAGCTCTCCACCCTTCCCTTCCAACAGCTCGAATGGGTGGGCGGCTCCCTGAACATCATCGGGAACTCCTCCTTGCTCACCCTGACCGGAACGGTGCTGCAGAAGGTCGTCGGAGACCTGGTCATCGAAAACAACGAGGACCTCTCCGGGTTGTGGGGCATGCCCGCGCTGACGTCCGTTGGCGGAGCGCTCAGCGTGCGGGACAACGCCAACCTGCGCTCGGTCGAAGGCATGAGCGAGCTCACCCAGGTGGGGACGCTCGAATTCGAGCGCAACCCCGCCCTGGAGGCCGCGGGGGAGTTCCCCAAGCTGGCGCGTGTCACCTCCGGCATGCGGTTCCATGACAACGCCATGTTGAAGGACTTGTGGGGACTCGAGCGGGTGCAGAACAGCGGCTTCCTGTTCATCGGCAACAACCCACAGCTCTTCCGGCTGATGGGCTTCGACCGGCTGCTCTCGCTGAAGGTGCTGACCTTGGAGAACAACGCGAGCCTCACGGACTTGTCGGACCTCGTCCTCCTTCAATCAGTGGAGGAGCTGTACGTGCTCTCCCATGAGAACCTGCTGCGCCTGGACCTGAATGCCCTGGAGAGCGTCACCAACATCTTCACCGTCACGGAGAACCCCCGGCTCCCTACCTGCCTGGCCGTGTCGCTCGCCGCACGGGTCAACATGGGCGGCGCGCCGGAGATTCGCGGCAACGACAGCTCGGCCTCCTGCGATTGAAAGCCCCCTGGCGGCACCTCCCGTCACGAGGAAGAGAGAAGCACCCATGCGATGGACCTGGATGGCGGTGGTGCTGCTGGCGGCGGGCTGTGACGGCATCGACCTGCGCAAGCTCGTCACGCAGCACGAGGCACGCACGCGGGTGGACGCGGAGTCGGCTGGCGACCACTGCCCGCTCGGCGGCAGGGCCTTTCTCGCGGGCCTGGACCTGAACGACAACGGGGTGCTCGACGACGGCGAAGTGACGAGCACCGAGTACGTCTGCGCCACGCCCACGCCCGGGGTGCTGGTGCACCTGCAGGACGTGCCCCCCGGCGAGCAGTGTCCCCACGGCGGACACGTGTCGCGGGCCGGCCAGGACGTCAATGGCAACGACCTCCTGGAAGACAACGAAATCACCCGAGAGGTGTACGGCTGCGCTGAGTCGGCTTCCAGGCAGGTGCTTCACCGCACCCGGCATCAGCCTCCGGGGGGCCACGTCCCCCCGTGGCTCTGTAGCTGGGGCCGCACCTGGGTGGAGGCCGGCCCTGACGCGAATGGGAGTGGGCTGCTGGACGACGACGAGGTCCGCGCCATGGAGAGCGTCTGCATTGAACCGGCCCGGCTCATGGTCACACAGGCTCCCGAGCTCGCCGGTGCGGCCTGTCCTCAAGGAGGCGCTCGCGTCCAGGCTGGCGTGGATGCGGATGGAGATGGCGTGCTCGGAGGCCCCGAGCTTCACATGACGGCCTTCGTCTGTGAGACCCTGCACACGTTCTACGGCGACTACACCGTGCGGACCCCCGCGGACCTCGCGGCGCTCCAGCGCATCTCCCGCATCCAGGGCTCGCTCGTGCTCAGTGACACGTCCCTCACCGAGCTGCGCCTGCCAGGGCTCGCGGTGGTGGACCGCTCGGTGCGCCTCTTGAACAACCAACTGCTGACCCAGGTGGACCTGCCAGGCCTGCGCTTCGTGGGTGATGACTTCGAGGTGTCTTCCAACCCCGCGCTGAGCACGCTGCAAGCCGGCGGCGCCGACCATCAACGGTTGTTCGTGGGACGGGGCCTCGTCGTGAACAACAACGACCAACTCCGCGGCCTGAGCGGCCTGCTGAGCGTGTCCCCCCGGGTGAACCTGTTGTTGATGGACAACGCCTCCCTGGAGTTCAGCCCCGGAGAGGAGTCACCGCTCCTCGGCGTCGACAACCTCATGGGCTCGCTCACCGTCGCTGGAAACGACGCACTGCACGCGCTCCCGCTCTCGAACCTCTTCCATGTCGGTGAAAGCATCCTCATCGCGAGGAACAAAGCCCTGCGCTCCCTGGACGGACTCAACCCCTGGACCATCGGCGGTGGGCTCGACATCAGCGACAACGAGGCCCTGCACGAAATCGCCAGTCTCACGCAGCTACGACACCTGTCCGAGCTGAGCGTGAAGGGGAACCCCGCCTTGACGACCCTGGAGGACTTGAGCGCCCTGAGCACGCTCAAGTCACTTCGCGTGCTGGACAACGCGAGCCTCGTCCAGCTCGGCCTGACCGCGCTGCACCAGGTCGACCAGGCCTTTGAAGTCACGGGCAATCTCGAACTCCCGTCATGCCTCGCGACGTCGCTCGCGGCCTCCGTGTACACGGGCGACGCCGGGCAGCTCCACATCAGCGGCAATGACGACACCGCCACCTGTGGTGAGTGACGCGCCGAAAGGTTCATGAGCGATGCGATGGATGGGGATGTGGACGCTAATCCTGGCCGCGGGGTGTGACGGCATCGACCTGCGCCGGCTCGTCGAGCAGCACGCGGCGCGCACCCGCGTGGCCAACGAGCCCTCGGGCCCAAACTGCGAGTACGGAGGGAAGGCCGTGCACTCGGGGCTGGACCTGGATGACGACGGCGTGCTCGACGACAACGAGGTGACGGGCACCGAGTACATCTGCGCCACGCTCTCGCCGGGCGTCCTGGTGCGCACCCGGCAGCTTCCTCCTGGCGAGCCCTGTGCGCTGGGCGGGCAGCGCACCCTGGCGGGGACGGACCTGGATGGAGACGGCCTCCTCTCGGATGACGAGGTGACGCGCGAGGTCCACGGCTGCATGGAGCCGGCGCCTGTCGTCGCCCGCGTCCGCCCGCTGCTGACCCACCCCTTCGTCTGCCGGTACGACAACGCGCTCATGGAGGCCGGCGTGGACCTCAATGGGAATGGCGTGCTCGATGAGGACGAGCTCCGGGCGGCTGCCCGCTTCTGCGCGGACCCCGTGGTGACGCTGCTGCGCCAGCGGCCAGAGCCCGCGGGCCCGAACTGCACCACCGGCGGCACCTGGGTGGAGGCAGGCGTGGACGACAACCGGAACACGGTGCTCGACGACGCCGAAATCCGCGCGTCCGCCTACGTGTGCCAGCTGTCGGCGACCCATGACGGGACGTATGCGGTGGAGGACGTGGCCGACCTGGAGGCGCTGAAGTCCCTCACCAGCATCCGCGGCGACCTCAACATCGAGCACACGGAAGTCACGGCGGTGGTGCTGCCCGGCCTCGTCTGGGTGGAGGGCGCGCTGAACATCCAAGGCAACCCGGGGCTGATGCAGGTGGACCTGTCGGGGCTCCGCTACGTCGGGGGGACGTTGAGCATCAGGGGCGGCGACCAGCTCAGCGAGCTGCGCATCGGACCGCAGACGCCGGAGGCGCTTCCGCCCGTTCGCGTCCACAGCCTGACGCTCAACTCGCTCCCTGGCTTGTCGACCCTGAGCGGCCTGACCGCCGTGGCGCCCCGCTTCGACCTCACCCTGTGGAACACCGGTGCCCTGTGGAGCCCTGGCATGTTCCCCCACGTCCAGGTGCTGTCGGGCACGCTCACCGTCCACCAGAACGCCGCGCTGGAGAAGCTGCCGCTGTCCCAGTTGGCCCAGGTGGATGGGAGCTTCATGATTTCGGCCAACCCGATGCTCCAGTCCCTGGAGGGCATGGGCCTGCTGACGAGGATTGGCGGCGTGCTCGACATCTCCAGCAACAACGCCCTCACGCACCTCTCCGGCCTGGAGCACCTGGCGCTCGTGGAGGACCGCGTCAACGTGATGAACAACGCCCGGCTCCAGGAGGTCCGCTTCGATGCCCTCTCCGAAACCGGCGCGCTCGCCGTGGCGGGCAACGCGGTGCTGGAGCAGGTGGGCCCGATGCCGTCGCTGCGCCGAGTGCACGGGGACGTCGTCCTGGAGGAGAACCCGCGGCTGCTGCGCGCGACGGACCTGCCAGCGCTCCAGAGCATGGGCGGCGCCCTGTTCATCAACCTCAACCCGACGCTGACGGACCTGTCCGGCTTCCAGCAGGTGACGTGGATGCGCAGCCTCTCCGTCACGGGCAACGCCGCGCTGGAGCACCTGGGGAGCCTGGGCTCGCTCCACAGCGTGGGCAGCCTGGAGGTGCGGGAGAACCCGGCGATGACGGCGCTGAACCTGGACGCACTCGCGCGTGTGCGCGACGCGTTCATCGTCACGGACAACGCCCGGCTCCCGTCATGCTGGGCCACGATGCTCGCGGACGCTGTCTACACCGGGCCGGCGGAGGAGCGCCTCATCGGGAACAACGACAGCGTCACGCCTTGCCACCTCTAGGCTGGCCGGAAGCGCGCGGCCCGGGACGGTGCTTGCCCGTGTGGGAAGCGCGGTCCTACAGTGCCGGCCTTCACCAAGGCCGCCATGACGACCCCGAGTCCACCGGCGTCGAGTGAGTCCGCTTCACCGGCGCTCGCCCCGACTCCGCCCACCCCCACCGTTGCGCCTTCTCCTTCAGCCGCGAGCCGGTGGGCGCCCGTGGGCGCCGCGCTGGGCGGACTGGCGTGGTTCCTCTGGCTCGGCGGTGGAAAGGCGATTCCGCCCACGCGCCTCGACTGGCTGATGCGCGAGGACTGGGCCTGCGCCACCATGGGCTGGCTCTTCTACCGCAACGCACCTTGGCGACTGCCCCTCACGAGCTCGCCCAACCAGCTCTTCCCCCATGGGACGTCCGTCGCGCTCACGGATGGCAATCCCCTGCTGGCGGTGCTGTTCAAGCCCTTCGACGCGCTGCTGCCCGCTGACTTCCAGTACCACGGCCTCTGGCTGGCGCTGTGCTTCGCGCTGATGGGGTGGTTCGGCGCGAAGCTCGTGTCCGTCGCCTCCTCCCGGCCCACACACCAGGTCCTGGGGGGCCTGCTGCTGGCGCTCGCCCCTCCCATGGCGGCCCGCCTGGGCCACATCGCGCTGTGCGCGCACTGGATGCTGGTGGCCATGATGTGGCTCCACCTGCGCGACGCGCCGGATGCGCGCGCGGCGAAGCGGAGCCTCTGGCTGGCCGCGGCCTTGTGTGCCCTGGGCTCGGGCATCCACCCCTACCTCGTGGCCATGCTCGTCCCCCTCGCCATGGCCCTGGCCGTGAAGCTGGCCCTGGCCCGCGTCATCACCTGGGGACGCGCGTTGCTGGCCTCCGCGGGCATCGTCGTGCTGGACGTGCTCGTCTTCGCCCTCTTCGGCTACTTCCTCGGCAGCACCCTGGGCGCGGAGGGCTTCGGCCAGTTCTCCGCGGACCTGACCGCGCTGTTCAATCCGACGGACTGGTCGCGGCTCTTGCCCTCCCTGCCCGTGGCGCGGCGGCAGGCCGAAGGCTTCGGCTATGTGGGCGCGGGGGCGCTGCTGCTCGTGGGGCTCTCCGTCGTGGGCGCGGCGCTTCGCTTCCGCGTTGTGCGGGACGTGCCCTGGCGGCGGGGCCTGCCCTTCGCGGTGGCGGTGCTGCTGCTGGCCCTCTACGCGCTGTCCTCCCGGGTGACGTGGACGGGCCGGCTGGTGGTGGACCTGGGCGGACTGTACGAGCCCTTCTCGCGGCTGACCTCCGCGTTCCGCGCGTCCGGGCGCTTCATCTGGCCGCTGTGCTACGCGGTGATGGGCGGCGCCGTCCTCCTGTGGCTTCGACAGTGGCGCGAGCGCGCCTGGGTGGGGACGGCGGTGCTCGCGCTGGCCGTCGCGGTGCAGGCCTACGACGTGCGCCAGGACAAGAGCGAGCTGCGCCGACGTCCAGACGGCTTCCGGCGGCTCCAGGCCCCGGAGTGGGCGGAGCTGAAGGGCCACTACCAGCACCTGGCCCTCTTCCCACCGCAGGTGCAGTGGGTGTGTCCCTACAACGAGCCGCTGGTCAACGCGGCGGGGTACATGGCCTACCGGCTGGGCCTCACCTTCAACAGCGGCTACGTCACCCGGACCCCGCCGTCGATCGCGGAGGCGTGCAACGCCACCATGCGCCCTGGCGGCGTGGACGGGGACACAGTGTACGTCGTGGTGCGCCAGCAGGTGGGCGCCTTCCTCCGGGCGGGCGCCCGCTGCGGGATGCTGGAGGGGTTGCCGGTGTGCGTGGCCGGGCAGCGGAGCGACGCCTTTGCTCAGGCGTTGACGCGGCAACCGTTGCGATAGCGCGGGGCCCCGCCGAATCCAATGGACTCCCTGGCGGGGACAGGCAGCATCCCGGCGTATGGGAAGTGACGACATCGTCGCGGCGTTGCGCCAGGTTCCGCTGTTCGCCCGGCTCACCGCGGAGCAGCTCCGCTGGATGGCGGACCATGGGCGTCAACTCCACTTCCCCGCCGGCGCGCGCATCGCCGAGCAAGGCGCCTCCGCGGATGGACTGTCCGTCATCCTGGAGGGCCGCACGCAGTGGAGCCGCGACACCAACACGGAGAGCGCGCCCACCTTCACGCTGGAGGCCGGTGACCTCTTCGGCGAGCTCATCCTCTTCCTGAACGCGCCCTACCCCCACAGCGGCGACGCGGTGACGAACGTGCGCCTGTTCCGGATGGAGCCGGCCACCTTCTGGGAGCTGCTGCGGCTGGCGCCCGGACTCAGCCGGGGACTGATGGAGCTGGCCTCGCAGCGCACCGAGCAGCAGGCACAGGATGTCCGTCCGCAGGCGGAGCTGCTCCCCGTGGGACGCATGGCGGCCGAGCTGGGCGCCGAGCTTGGCAGCCCCGCAGCCGCGGCCCGTCGGAGCGCGACCCGGCTGGGCGAGCTGATGGCCACGGTGTCCGCGCGCGCCATGGCCCTGGGTGAGCACGGCCTGTCCCTGCCCCAGCGCGGCGTCCTGCTGGCCCTGCCCCGGGAAGCGGCGGAGCGCGGGCGGAGCTCTCCGCCGCTGGAGCCCCTGGCCCGCGCGCAGCGCGAGGAGGCGCTGGGCTCCTGGCTGGAGGCGCGCGGCGTGGCGGACGCGTGGGAGGCGGCGCCCGCGCTGGTGGCCTCCGGGCTGGACGTCGCGTGGCTGGAGTCAGTGGCGACGCGCGTGGGCGGGGCGCTGCTGGGCGACGTGCTCGCGTGGCTGGTGGTGGCGGTGAGCTGCGACGTGCTCATGGCGGAGGTGGCGCGCGGAACGGCGCGCGTGTCCGCGCTCGTCGACGGCGTGAAGGCCTATGCCTTCATGGACCCGGTGCCGCGTGAGGACGTGGATGTCCACGAAGGACTGGAGCACGCGCTGGCGGCGCTGGGCCACCGGCTGCGCGGAGAGCACCTCACGGTGGAGCGCGAGTTCGACCCGAGCCTGCCCCGGCTGAAGGCGGAAGGCATCGCGCTCGATGAGCTGTGGACGCAGCTGGTGCTCAACGCGCTGGAGGCCCTGGGCGAGCGCGGAGGCCGCGTGCGGCTGCGCACCTGGAAGGAGGGCGCGCACGTGGTCGTCGAAATCTCCGACGACGGGCCGGGCATTCCCAAGGACCTGCAGCCGCGCATCTTCGAGCCCTTCTTCAGCACGAAGCCCCATGCGGCGGGCATGGGCCTGGATGTCTGCCGGCGCATCGTCGAGCGCCATGGCGGCGACCTGTGCGTGCGCGCCGAACAGGGCGGCACCCGCATCCAGGTGCGCTTGCCGGTGTAGCCAGCACACGCTGGGTCGCGGTGGATGTCACGCCCCCCTGGCGCGAATCGTGGCTAGGGTGCATGCGCCCGATGTTCATAGGGCCCACACCCCACGAATGAGGAACGCACGATGCCCGAGGTCAAGACACCGGAGATGGGGACGCCTGTCTGGATGGACCTGATGACGCCGGACCTGGAGAAGGCCCGCGCCTTCTATGGCCCGCTGCTGGGCTGGTCGTTCGTCGTTGGCACCCAGGACACGCACTTCTACACGATGTGCCAGGTGAACGGCCTCAACGCCGCTGGCATGGGCCAGAAGCCGCCTGACCTGGCCGCGCCCTCGGCGTGGACGCTCTACTTCGGCGTGGAGGACATCGACGCCACGGCCGCGCTCGTCCAGAAGCATGGCGGCCAGGTGGGCATGGGCCCCATGGACGTGTTCGACCAGGGACGGCTCGCCATCTGCACGGACCCCACCGGCGCGCACTTCGGTCTGTGGCAGCCCCTGGAGCATCGGGGCGCGCAACTCGAACACGAGCCCGGCGCCATGACGTGGCGCGAGGTGAACACGCGCGACGCCGCCAAGGCCATCGCCTTCTACTCCGCCCTCTTCGGCTTCGAGGCGAAGAAGCTCGAGGGCATGGGCGACATGCAGTACTGGACCCTGCACAAGGGCAAGACGGCGGTGGGCGGCGTCCTGCAGATGGGCGAGAGCTGGCCCGCCGAGGTGCCCGCTCACTGGCTGAGCTACTTCGCGGTGGCGGATGCAGACGTGGCGGTGCGGCAGGTGACTGAGCTGGGCGGCAAGGTGCTCCAGCCTCCCGAGGACTCGCCCTACGGCCGCCTCGCCGTCGTCGCCGACCCCGCGGGCGCGACCTTCGTCGTCATCAAGCTGTCCGAAACGTCCCCGGAGATGTAGCCCGCGTAGCCGCGGCGCTCAGGCCTTCGCGCCGAGCGCCGCCACCGCCGCTGCCATCACCTGCTTCACCGGGACGCCCGCGGCCTCCGCCACCTGGCGACAGTCCTCGAACTCCGGGTGGGCGTTGAGCACCGCGCCCTGGCGCAGCCCGCGCTTCACGCGGACCTGCCCCCACGGCGTCTCCACCTCCACCCAGTCCCGCTCCAGCGCCTGACGCTCCACGCGGTGGTAGCGCACGCCCAGCGTGGTGGACTCGCGCAGCACCACGTCCACGAGGGCTTCGCGCGTGCAGCCCTCCACCAGCGCGCTCAGCAGGTGCCCCGGCCGGCTCTTCTTCATCACCACCGGCGTCACCCACGCGTCCAGCGCGCCCACCGCGAGCAGCCGCTCCAGCAGATACCCCAGGAGCTGCGGCGTGGCGTCGTCCAGGTTGGCCTCCACCACCCAGAGCCCTTCGTTGCCGGCCTGCTCCAGCCGGCCCAGCGACGCGCGCAGCACGTTGGGCCGGTCCTTGAAGTCCTTCGTTCCAACGCCGTAGCCCACCTTCTCCACGATGAAGTCCGGCGGGTGGCCGATGTGCGCCAGCACCTTGAGCAGCGCCGCGCCCGTGGGCGTCGTCAGCTCGCCCACGCCTTCGAAGCGCACGGGCACGTCACGCAGCAACTCCAGCGTCGCGGGCACGGGGATGGGCATGGCGCCGTGGGCCACGCGGATGGTGCCGCTGCCCAGCGGCGGCGGCGCCGCGTGGACCTCTGGGTTGCCCAAGAGCTCCAGCACCACCGCCGCGCCGCAGATGTCGACGATGGAGTCCACCGCGCCCACTTCATGGAAGTGGATGTCGTCGATGGACACGCCGTGGACCTTCGCCTCCGCCTCGCCGATGGCGCGGAACACCGCCAGCGCCCGCTCCTTCGCGCGCGGGGGCAGCGTGTCCGCCGCTTCGATGAGGCGCCGGATGTCCGCGTAGGCGCGGTGCGGGTGGGCCTCGCGCGCCTCCAGCACGACGTCCAGGTGCGTGCCGCTGATGGCGTGGCGCACCGCGCGGCTCACCGCCAGCTTCCAGCCCGGGACGCGCAGGCCCGACAGCGCGCGCTCCAGGTCGGCCGGCGCGATGCCCAGGTCCAGGCCCGCCGCCAGGAACATGTCCCCGGCGATGCCGCCCACCGGCTCCAGGTAGAGGATGCGTCGCATGGTGCTCACCTGCGTCCCTTCGTGCGGGAGATGAGGGCGGCGTAGAAGCCACCGCCGAAGCCGTTGTCGATGTTCACCGTGGCCACGTTGGAGGCGCACGAGTTCACCATGGCCAACAGCGCGGACACGCCCTTGAAGTTGGCGCCGTAGCCCACCGACGTGGGCACCGCGACCACGGGGATGCCCACCAGCCCGCCCAGCGCGCTGGCCAGCGCGCCCTCCATGCCCGCCACCACCACGGCGGCGTGGCACTCCTGGATTTCCTCGCGGCGCCGCAGCAGCCGGTGGATGCCGGCCACGCCCACGTCGTAGACGCGCCGCACCTCCGCGCCCATGGCCTCGGCCGTCGTGGCCGCCTCCTCCGCCACGGGGATGTCGCTGGTGCCCGCCGTCACCACGGCCACGCGGCCCGCCCGCACCTTGCCCTGCTTGAGATGGAAGATGCGCGCCACCGGGTGGTACTGGCCCTTGGGGAAGCGCGCCACCAGCGCCTCCGCCTTGTCCGGCTGGAGCCGCGTCACCAGCACCGTCTGCTTGCGCTCCACCAGCGCCCCGACGATGCCCAGGAGCTGCTCCACTGTCTTGGGCTCACCCAGCACCACCTCCGGGAAGCCGAAGCGCAGGTTGCGGTGCGTGTCGAGCGTCGCGTACCCCAGCTCCGCGAAGGGCAGGTCCTTCAACTTGCCCACCGCGTCGTCCACGGAGACGCGGCCGGACTTCACGCTGCCCAGGAGCTGCTTCAGCGCCTTTTCATCCATGGGCGCCCGTGTAGCCTGAAACGGGCTACACGCCCAGCCGCGCCAGCAGGTCGCGGATGCTGTCCCGCGCCAGCACCAACAGCAGCTGTCCACCCACCGGCGGCGCCGCGGCCGCGAGGAAGCGGGCCTCCAGCACCACCACGCTGCTGGCGTCGCCCTCCACCTGCCCCACCGCGTCGGACACCGCGTCCCGCGCGCCGCCTCGCCGCACCGTGGGCACCGTGGGCACCAGCCTCCAGCCCGTCAGCCGGCCCATGGCGGACAGGCAGGCGCTGGCGACGATGTTCGCCGTCTCCGCCACCACGCTGTCCCGCTCGGCCTGATGAAGCGCCGTCTGTCCTTCCAGGAGCAGCGCCTCCAGCGCGGCGCTGTCCTCCTGGGGCAGCACCAGCAACAGGACACCCCGCAGCCCGCCCTGGATGCCCAGGCTCCCGGACACCACCGGCGCGGCGCCGCCCAGCAGCTCGGCGGCGTCGGAGGGGCCTGTCAGCACCACGCGGGGGATGGAGAGGTCCACCTTGCGCCCCCCCATCAACCGGGAGAGGGCATTGGCCGCGTGGCCACAACCAATGTTGGCCACCTCGCGCAGGGCGTCGAGTTGCGCGTCGCTGGGGAGGGGCTGGCTCACGCGGACAGTAACCTCGGCACGTCCAGGATGAACACCGGACGCCCACTTCCCAGAATGGTGACGCCGGACAGGCCGGGCAGCAAGTCCAGGGGCCGAGACAGCGGCTTGAGCACCACTTCCTCCTGTCCCAACAGGCGGTCCACCTCCAGGGCCACCCGCCCGGAATCCCCGTCCATCACCACGAAAGGCCGGGTTCCCTGCCTCTGCGGGGCAGGGACGCCCACCAGCGCATCCAACGCGTGGACCGGCAGCAGTGAATTGCCGTGAGGCAGCAGGGCCGTCTCGCGGCTGCGGCTGAGCGACTCCCCGTCCGCCTCCGTCGCCCCCACCACCTTGGCGATGGGCAGGCCGAAGACCTCCTCGCCCACCTCCACCAGCAGCAGGTGCACCACGGCGACTGTCAGTGGAAGGCGCAGGGTGAAGCGGGTGCCCCGGCCTCGCTCGCTGTCGATTTCGAGCGTGCCGCCGACGTTCTCCACCACGCGCTTCACCGCGTCCATGCCCACGCCGCGGCCGGAGATGTCGGTGATGTCCTTGGCGGTGGAGACGCCCGGAAGGCACGACAGCATGAAGGCCTCGCGGTCCGTCATGCGCGCCGCGGCCTCCGCCGAGAGCAGGCCCCGCGACACCGCGGCGTTCTTCAGCTTCGCGGGGTCCATGCCGCGGCCGTCGTCCTCCAGCTCGATGATGACGCGGTCCCTGGCGCGCTTCACCGCCACCAGCACCCGCCCCCGGGGGCCCTTCTTCGCGGCGGCGCGGTCCTCCGGCGCCTCCAGGCCGTGGTCGATGCAGTTGCGCAGCAGGTGGAGCAGCGGGTCCGCCAGCTCCTCGAGGATGGCCCGGTCCAGCTCGATTTCCGCGCCGGTGATGACCAGGTCGACCTCGCGCTCCTTGCGGCGGGCGATGTCACGCGCCGCTCGGGGCAGCCGGTCGGTGATGAGAGACAGCGGCGTCATGCGCGCCGTCATCACCTTGTCGTGCAGGTCCTTCACCAGCGTGTGCAGCCGGTAGACGCCCTCCTCCAGCGCGGGGCGCGTGTTCTCCGGCAGCACCTTGCCCACCTCGCGCAGGCGGGCCGTGGCGAGCATCAGCTCACCCACCGTGTCCAGGAAGTAGTCGAGGAGCTCCGTGCGCACGCGCACCGTGCGCGACGCCGTGTCCGCGGGCGCGCGGACGCCGTCGGGGACGGGCACCAGGGCGGGCTGCACCACGGGCGCGGCCACCGCGGGCTTCACCGAGAGGACCTCCACCTCGGCCACGTTCTTCAGCGCCGCGTGGATGCCCGCTTCGCCCGCCGGGGTCTCCAGCTCCAGTTGGATGTTGCCGTCTGGGATGCGGCCGGCCTTCAGCTCCTCCAGCGCGGGCCGGAGGTCCACCAACGTGCCCAGGTTGGTGAGGCGCTTGTGGACGAGGAAGGCGCGCACGCCGGGCACCTGGCAGGTGGGCGCGATGCGCAGGCGCACCGCCCAACGCTGGGCCAGCGTCTCCGGGAGCGGCGCGCCGGCCGCGGCCTTCAGGGAGTTGGCAAGGTCGGGCGACGGTGCCGCGGCACCGGGCGCGTCCGAGGCCCGGCGCGCGGACAGCGGCAGCACCACGCCTCCGGTGGTTCCGTCCGGGGATGGGGGAGCGCTGGAGGTGGTGGAGGCACCGGAGTCGCTGGCCACGCCTGGGCTGGCACTGCGTTCCCCGGTGCCCGCGCCTCCGTCGACGCCGCTCCCCGCAGCTCCGCCACCTTGCGTTGAGCCGGGACTGGCACCGGCGCCTGTGGGGCCCGAGCCGCTTCCGGCTCCGCCGCTCGTGCTGCCACCGGGGCTTGCGCCGCCAGCTCCGCCCGTGGGGCTCGAGCCACCGCCAGCTCCGCCCGAACCATCCGAGCCGGTGCCCGAGCCACCGCCAGCTCCGCCCGTGGGGCCCGAGCCACCAGAGCCAGGCCCCGAGCCTCCGCCGGCGCCCGACCCGCCCGAGCCATCCGAGCCCGTGCCATCCGGGCCGCCGCCCTCCGGCTTCAGCGCCGTCACCTTCGCGACGCGCGTGGCGGCCGGGGCGTGGCCCGTCATGGTGGTGACGCGCTGGCTGAGCTGCGTCAGGAGCGCGGCGGAGTCATCCGGCGGCTTGCCCTCCGCCACCGCGCGCACCTGCGCGAGCATGGTGTCGGCGGCGGTGAGCAGCAGGTCCACCAGGTCGCGGTCCAGGCGGCCGCGGTCCTGACGGACGGCGTCCACGAGGTCCTCCACGCGGTGCGCCACGATGGCGATGGGCTCGAAGCCCATGGACGACGCCATGCCCTTGACCGAGTGGGCATGGCGGAACATCGAATCCACCGCGCTGGACGAGCTCTCGCGCTCGAGCTCCACGAGGTCACGCCCGAGCGCCTCCAGGTGGTCGGTCGCCTCGGAGATGAAGAGCCCGAGGTAGCGGGACATGTCCATCGTCATGGACCCGGCCTCGTGTCAGGAAGGGTGGACGGCCCGCGCCAGGGCGCAGCCGCTCACGTCTCGCCCAGGACCTTCTTCACCACGGCCAGCACATCCTCGGCCCGGAACGGCTTGACGATGAAGTCCGAGGCACCCGCCTCGATGGCCTCCATCACCAGGCTCTCCTGGCCAAGCGCGGAGCACATGATGACCACCGCGCTGCTGTCCGCCTTGATGATTTCCCGAGTGGCCTCGATGCCGCTCTTGAAGGGCATGACGATGTCCATCGTCGTGAGGTCGGGCTTGAGCTCCTTGTACTTCTCCACGGCCTCCAGGCCGTTGGCCGCCTCGCCGACGACCTCGAACCCCCCAGACGCAAAGATGTCCTTGATCATGTTGCGCATGAAGATGGCATCGTCGACGACCAGGACCCGCTTAGCCATGTGAAGAACTCCGCCTCCGAATCACCTAGAGGAGCGCGGACACTAGCATCCGCGCTTTCCAGGGGGCTACTCACTTGGAATGGGTGAACAAGGCAACCACCGCGGCGTCCAACCCCTCTGGGTCCAGGACCGTCACTCCCAGGCCACCCAGCCTGGCGACGCCCCGGATGGCAGGCGTCATTTTTCCTGGCGCCGTGCTCACCCGCTCCACCGCTTCGATGCCGTCTACGTCCGTCACCAACAGTCCCAGGTCTCTCCGCCCTCGGTCCAGTAGAACCACCCGTCCGGGCGGGGTAGGACCCTCGGGGAGACTCAGGAGCTGCCGCAGCTCTACCACCGTCACGACCCGGCCGCGCAGATTCATTACGCCTGTAATGGCCAGTGGCGCACGCGGCACGCGGGTGAAGCGCTCGGGAGGCACGACGACCTCCCGCACCGCCGAGAGCGGCAGCCCGTAACGCTCCTTCTCCACCCGGAAGATGACGTGCCGCACAGGAGTAACGTTCTATCCGCTCTGGAATCAGCGGGACGAACCCGCCGCGCCCCGCTTCGCCGTGGAGGTCTTCTTCGCGCCGGCCCGCACCTTGGGACCTTCGCGCGCCGGGGCCGGCTTCGCCACGGATTTCTTCCCACCCGCCGCCGCCTTGCCCGGTGCGGGCTGCTTTCCGGCCCCGAGGGTCAGCGCCTTGAGCACCTTCTGGGGCGCCACGGCGCGGAAGCTCTCGTGAATCCACTGGGACAAGAGCCCGGTGGGGACCTCGCTGCCCGGCTTGAAGCGGGCGGACACCCAGCCGCTCTTGCCCAGGCCGTAGCCGGTGGGCTCGGTGAAGGGCAGCGTGAGCGCGGCCTCGTGGGACTCGGGGAGCTTGGTGGTGACCCCCAGCCCGTCGTTGTCCAGCGCGAGGATGACGAACATCTTCCCCTTCACCTTGGCCGTGCGGTGGCCCCAGGGGAACTCCTCGGTCGTCTCGGGGAGCGCGAGCATCACCCCGCGCAGGTGGGCCTCCGCGGCCTTCAGCTTCGCGTCGACGTTGTCCGAGGGCGGCTGGCTCATGAGCCCAGGCGGAAGCTGCGCACGACGCTCTGCAGCTCGACGGAGAGGTTGGTCAGCTCACTGGCCAGCGACGTCATCCGGGACACGGCGGCCGTCTGCTCCTGGATGACCGCCTGGATGGCCTCTGTGGAGGAGGCGTTGTTGCGCGCCACCAGCTTGATTTCCTCGATGGCCTTCACCATCTCCTCGCTGCCCTTGAGCTGCTCGCGGGCGCTCTCGGAGATGAGGTGCACCTTCTCGGAGCCCTTGCGGATGGTGTCGGTGATGGCGCCCATGGAGCGCACGATGTTGGTCAGGTCCTCGCGGCCCTCGGCCAGCTCCGCGATGCCTTCCTTCATGGCGCTCACGACGGAGGTGGACTGCCCGGAGATGTCGCGCGCCAGCTTGGAGATCTGCTCGGCGGAGCGGCCCGCGCTCTCAGCCAGCTTGCGCACCTCATCGGCCACCACCGCGAAGCCGCGGCCGTACTCACCCGCGCGCGCCGCTTCAATCGTCGCGTTGAGCGCCAGCAGGTTCGTCTGCTGCGCCACCTGCGTAATCGCGTCGACGATCTTGGAGATTTCCTGCGTCTTCTCGCCGAAGGCGAACACCTGCTGGCTGGCGGACTCGATGCGGTTGAAGACCTTCTTCACCTTCTCGCCGGCCAGCCGCGCCGCCTTGGAGCCGTCCTCGGCCGCGCTGCTCGTCTCCGCCGTCGTCCTCGCCGCGTCCTCGGCGCTGGCCGTGGTGCGCTGGATGCTCCCGGCCATCTCCGTGATGACCTTGGACGCCTTCGACACGAGCTGCGACTGCGACTCGGCGCCGCCGGCGATCTTCTCCATCGACGAGCCCACCTCCTCGGTGGAGCCGTTGACGTTCTCCGCCGAGCGCTGGAGGTCGATGGCGGTGTCGGCCACGCTCTTGGCCGTCTCCTGAATCTTGCCCACCAGCTCGCGCAGGTTCTCCTGCATGCGGGTGATGGCGCCCGTCAGCTCGTCGATTTCGTCGCGCGTGCTGCCGCCCTCGGCGGCCACCGGCTTGGACAGGTCGCCCTGCGAGATTTCGTACGCGGAGCGGCTGAGCACCTTCACGCGGGTGACGCGCGCCAGCCACGAAGGCAGCAGCGCGGCGGCGGCCCCGGTGATGATGATGGCGACGCCAATGCGCACCGCGTCCCTCCCCCCGACGCTGAGCTCGGGGAAGAGGAAGTCGATGAGGCGGTCCGACGCGTACATCCACGCCGTCAGCGCCAGCCCCATCAAGACGTAGCCGTTGAGGATCTTCCGGTGAAGGGACCGCTCGCGGGTCGCGCGAGGGCCGTCCACGGCGCGCAGCAATCGCTGCAGGGGCTCGCGGCGGGGAGTGTGTCCGGGGACTGTGTCGTCGCGGAGGGGACGGCGCACGGGTTGCTTTCGGGGGATGAGAAGCGTCTCGGGTTTAGCCTTGCTGCTCCGCAGGGTCAATCCATCGCCCGAGGTCGGAAGTGGTCGAACCCCTCTGGCGGTGGGAGAACGCGGCCTGTCCTGTCCCGGCTCACCCACCCGCGTCCCTCTGTGAAGTGGCCGATGCGGGTGATGGCGTGTCCCCCTGTAGCGCACGCGCGCTCGAATGCCCGGCTGCGTCCCGGGGGAACGGCCAGCAGCAGCTCGTAGTCCTCGCCCCCCGCCAGCGCCCCTTCAGGCCCCAGCGCCTCGCGCACCGCGGCCGACAGCGGCAGCCGCTCCACCTCCAGCTCCGCGCGCACGCCCGAGGCGGTGCAGAGATGACCCAGGTCTTGTGCAAGTCCGTCGGAAACATCCAGCGCGGCGGATGCATGGCGCGCGGCGAGCAGGCCCAGCGCCACGCGAGGCTCGGGGCGGCGCTGACGGCGCACCGCCGCGCCCCGGCGCAGCCCCGCGCGCAGCTGCGCAAGGCCCAGGCGCGCGTCGCCCAGCGTGCCGGAGACATAGAGGAGGTCCCCGGGCCGGGCCCCCGCGCGGGTGAGGGGCGCGCGTGACAGCTCGCCCGCGGCGGTGATGGTGACGGACAGCTCGCGCGCGGAGGTGAAGTTGCCACCCACCAGCGCAATCCGGTGGGCGGTGGCCAGCGCGGCCATGCCGCGCGCCAGGCCCGTGAGCTCCCGGAGCGGGTAGTCCTTGGGCAGCGCGAGCGCGCATACGAACCAGCGCGGCGTGGCCCCCATGGACGCCAGGTCCGACAGGTTCACCGCCAGCGCCTTGTGGCCGATGTCCGCGGGGGAGAACGCGGCGCGCGTGAAGTGCACGTCCTCCACCACCGCGTCCGTGGTGACGCACTGCGCGCCCCGGGAGGGGGGCAGCACCGCGCAGTCGTCCCCGGGCCCCACCGGCACGCGCGCGGCGGGGAAGCGCGCGAGGAACCGACGAATGAAATCGAACTCACCAGCCATGGACACGGAGGAAAGACCAGACGGCGTGTCAGGGCAACGACACTTTTCAGCACCTTGGGCAGACGCATCATTTTCGCGCCATTCCCAGACAACGTAAGGACTGGGTCTTCCATCTCCCGGGGGGAGTTCATGCCAAAGATTGGCGAGCGGCTGCCTTTCGTTTCCACGCCCCAAACCCAGACGCGCCCCGCGGGCACGAAGGACGTCAGCACCCAGCAGTGGGTGGACCTGCTCGGCTCCGTCCTTCCAACGCAAAGCGTGACGAAGGCGGCCCCCGCGAGCGCCTTCGCCGCCCAGGCCCCGGGGACGGGTACCCCGCAGCCCCCTTTCGGCAAGGAGATTCTCCCCTCCGCCCTGGGCCCGCTCAGGGATGAGCGCCTGGCGGCCTGCGTCGCCGACGCCTACCGGAATGTCTTCGAGGGCGACCGCTGGCCGAGCGGTCCCGAGCGCTCCAAGTGGTTGGACTTCGCACGGGAGCTCCGCAACAAGAACCCGAAAATCACCGCCGATGAGGTCCGCTACGCCATCCAGGACAAGCTGCGCCTGGAGCGGGACGGGCTGGACGCCCATTCGCCGGCGAACACCGACAGGTTCATCTCCGAGGCCATCGCGTGGGTCACCCAGTGCTACGACGAGAAGGCGCCCCCTCCCACTGAGGCGGACATGCGGCACTGGCGCGACTTCGCCGCCGACCTGATGCGCAAGAATCCGGAGACGACCCCGGAGGAGCTCAAGTACGCCATCATCGACGCCGTCCGGGCGAAGGTGCTGGGGACGGACGCGGTGACGCCGAAGAACATCGACAAGTTCATCAAGGACGCCGTCAAGTGGGTCACCCAGTGCTACGAGGGCAAGGAGCGCGAGGCCACGCCCGCGGAGCTGAAGGAGTGGCGCGCCTTCGCCCAGGAGCAGCTGAAGAAGAACCCAGACATCACGCCCGAGAACCTCAAGTACGCCATCACCGACGCCATGCGCGCGAAGATGACGGGGACGGGCGAGGCGACTCCGAAGAACATCGACAAGTTCATCGAGGACGGCGTCAAGTGGGTCACCCAGTGCTACGAGGGCAAGGAGCGCAAACCCACCGCCGCGGAGCTGGCGCACTGGCGCGACTTCGCCCGGAAGCACCAGAAGGCGAACCCGGACCTCACGCCCGAGGAGCTCAAGTACGCCATCCAGGACGCCATCCGCGTGAAGGCGACGGGCATGGACGGCACGGGCAGCGCCAACATCGACAAGTTCATCCAGGACGCCGTCAAGTGGGTGACCTTCTGCTACGAGGGGCAGGAGCGCGACGCCACGCCCGAGGAGCTGCGGCGCTGGCGCGCCTTCGCCAACGAGAAGAAGAAGGAGAACAAGGACATCTCCCCGGAGGAGCTCAAGTACGCCATCCAGGACGCGATGCGCAGCGAGAAGATGGGGACCAACGCTCCCGCCAAGCAAAGCATCGAAGACCACATCAGGGCGGCCTACGGCTGGCTCATCTACATCAATTATGCCGGGCCCTCTCAGCCGTCGAGCGAGCCGACGCCCAACGAGCTGAACGAGTGGAAGAAGTTCGCCGAGAAGAAGTTGAAGGAGACGCCTGAGATGACGAGCGAGGAGCTCCGGTACTACCTCCTGGACAGCCTCCGCACCGCCATGGCCAACAGTTGACGGCGACGGCCCCCCGCGCTCGCCATCAGAGCGAGCGCAGGAAGGCCACCAGCGCGTCGCGCTCTGCCTTGCTCAAGGCCTTGAAGCGCGCGCGGGCACGAGCGCCCTCGCCCCCGTGCCAGAGGATGGCCTCCTCGAAGCCGCGCGCGCGGCCGTCATGGAGCATCCGCACCTGCCGGTTCACCGTCTCCAGCAGACCCAGCCCCCACAACGGCGGCGTCCGCCACTCGGAGCCGCTCGCTTCACCGTCGGGGCGGCCGTCCGCCAGCTCCGGCCCCATGTCGTGCAGCAGCAGGTCCGTGTACGGGCGGATGCGTTGGTTCGACAGCTCGGGGATGTCCTCGACCGTCCCCGTGGTGAACTCCGCGTGGTGGCACGCCGCGCAGCCCGTCTTCTGGAAGAGCGCTCGCCCCTTCACCACCGCCGGCTCCGCGACGCTCCGGCTCGCGGGAGGCGCAATCAGGCGCAGGTAAAGCACCGTCTGCGCCAACTGCTGCTCCGACAAAGCGGGCCCCTTGGCGGGCGGCGGCGCCTGGCAGGGCGCCTGCGCCTGTGTGCAGTTGCGCTCGGGATAGAGCGGTGACGTCAGCCCCAGGTCCTCTGAGAAGGCGCTGGCGGCCTGCTGCTCCAGCGTGGGCTGGTTGGCCTTCCAGCCATAGCGGCCCAGTCGAACCGCGCCATCCCGGGCGGTCCGCACCCGGTTCGGACGGCCGGAGATGCCATCCCCGTCACGGTCCTTCGCATCCGCCCGCGCCAGGATGGCCTTGTCGGGGATGGCCTCCAGCAAGCCGAGCCCGAACACAGGCGCGGGAATGCGCGGCGAGAGCATCACCTGGGAAGACAGCTTCCCGTACCCCAGTCGAGCGATGTCGTAGCGCGGCTGTCGTAGCGTGTAGGGCGTCCCGTCCGCGTACTTCCCCTTCACGTCCGTATAGGTGACCTGGACCTCGCCCTCGGCGGCGACGCCAGGAATGGCGCGGTCATGGAGCTGGCCACCGTAGACGGGCTCGTGGCGCCCCGCGGGCGAGTCCTCCGAAGGCACGCTCAAGCGGACGAGCAGCGGCGCCTCGGGGCCCAGCTCCCGCAGGGGCCGCCCACGGCCATCCTTGAAGTGGCAGGAGCCACACCCCGTGGCATTCGAGAAGGGGCCCGCCGTCACGTCCGCCAGGGCGTACCAGTCCCGCATGAACACCGCCTTGCCGTCGAGCATGGGCTGCCAGCGCGCGGGGTCCAGGTTGCCCAGCGCACGGCCATAGGCATTCGGCGTGACGTCGAAGACCGTCGTCGCCCCACCCGAGAGCGCGTCGCGCGCGCGCGGCGCCGCATGGGACGGACCGGCGGCGAGCAGGAGGGCCCCACACCACCCAAACGCCTTCGCGCCCAGCAAGCGCCAGGAATGACGGAACATGGCTCGCCTCATGAAGAACGGCTGGAAGCGGACGGCAGGCCCACCTCCAGCCGGGGAGACACTTCAATGACTACTGCTTCGCGGGCGTGACGCTCTCGCTGACAATCTGGGTCACGTTCGCCGTCGTCTGCAGGTGGATTTCGTCGAAGCCGAGGTAGGGGTAGTTCGTCGGACCATGGACCTCCTCGCTCAGGACCAGCCGGTCCGCCTGCAGGACGCGGCCGTCAGAGAGCTCCACGTACGGATGCGCCAGGTCGATGGTCCACTGGCACTGGCCCCGGGGCGTCACGTTGAAGGAATAGCCGCACGGGGTGTAGCAATAGTTGCAGCTCCAGTAGCCAATGCTCTGGCACTGATCCATGCAGGAGTTCCAGCTCTGGTAGGCCGGTCGGCAGGACGGCGACGGCGGCGGCCACGGCGTCACGGGGTCGTGCGGCTCAAGGACATTGACCCCGCCGTTGTGGAGGCGCGTCATCACCCCCTGCAGTTGCCCCTGGTAGTAGACGAGCGCGGAGTGCGTGGACTCCTCGCCCGCGCCCGTGAAGGTGGTGGAGTAGGCGGCCCGCCCGTCCTCCGTCACGAGGGTCGCCGTGCTCGTCGTGGACCCCTCGGATACGGAGGAGAGCAGCATCTTCCCGTGCTCGGGCGCGTCGCTCTCGCTGAAGACACCCGCGGTCCAATGACTGGCAAGGCCCGTGTGAATGACGACGCCGGACTCGCCGCTCACATCGCCATTCTCAATCCGGACGCCTTCGTCCGTCACGCTGACATAGGCCTCGCCGACGCCACAGTGATTCAGGTCCTGGAACATCACACAGTCCTGGTCCTGCGCCTGGGCCTGCGCCAGGGGCAATGCGAGGGAGAACACGGCGGCCCACAGGGGGGTTCCAAAATTCCAAAGCAGACGCATCTGACGGCTCCTCACGCTTCCTGGGAAATCCAAGAAGCGGGCTTTCCCACTTCAATGGACATGCCAGGATTTACCACCCTCTGAGGAGCCGTCTGGATTGTGACAGGATTTGCCACAATCCCTTCCTTCGCAGTGACCTCCAAAGTCTCACGCAGCGCAGCGCGCCCTGACCAAAGGCACACGCCGCGGTCCTCAGCGGCGTGCGCCTGGGTGAGCGGTTCGCTACAGGAACAGCCCCGGGTCGAACTCGTCCACGTTGACAGGGAGCATGCGCGGCAGGGGCCGGTTGAACACCTTGGCGTTCAGCTCCAAATCCAGAATCTTGAGTCCGGAGGGGACGAGCTCCCGGAAGCGCTGGCTGACGTATTCGCGCAGGCCGAGCACGGCCACCTCGCGTTTCTCCTCGAGCATGGGCTTGAGGGCCTCGGCGAAGTCCGCGCCGTCATGGCTGGCGAGCACCACCGCCGCGCCGGGGCGCTGGGTGCGGATGTTCTCCAGCAGCTTGAGGATGCCCAGGTCCACCACCTTCTGGTCGGGGCGGCCGTAGAGGAGGGCCACCTCACAGCCGGCGGACTTGAGCGCGCGCACGAAGCCAATCATGACGTCCGGCAGCTGCTCTCCGCGGGCGTTGAGCACCACCACGCAGCGCACGGGCGCCGGGAAGTTCGTCTCACAAAAGGACACGAGCCGGTCGAACTGGACGCGGTCCTGGGACTCGGGCTTGCGCCCCACCACGTTGGACACAGCCCAGTCGATGTTTTCTGCGTCGATGAGTACGTAGGAAGCTGCGGGGGGGCGTCCGGAGAGCATGCGCGCGAGGATACGCGGGAGCCCTTCCGCCCGGGGAACTCAGTTCAGCCCCCCGGCGTGTCGGCCCGCGTCAGAAGCGGTCCTGTCCGCCAGGCGACGGCATGGGCGCCAGCGCGGAGAAGCCGCCATGCTCCGACAGCGGCGGCTGGAGCGGCAGCACCACGGTGAAGCGCGAGCCCCGGCCAAACTCGCTCTCCACGGACACGCGGCCGCCGTGGCCTTCCACCAGGCTCTTCACGATGGCCAGCCCCAGCCCGGCCCCGCCGTGCTCGCGCGTGGAGCTGCCGTCCACCTGGTAGAAGCTCTGGAAGATGTTCTCGAACTGGTCCGCGCGGATGCCCATGCCCGTGTCTTCCACGCTCACGCGGTAGCCCGGCGCGGCCAGCTCCTTCTGCGCGGTGACCTCCGACATCACCACCGACACCCGGCCTCCGGACGACGTGAACTTCACCGCGTTGGCGAGCAGGTTCACCACCACCTGGCGCAGCTTGTCCGCGTCCGCGGCCAGGCGCGGCTGGGGCAGCGGCGGCAGGCGCACCTCCAGCTCCACGCCCTTGCGCTGCGCCTGAGGCGCCACGCTGGACACCGCCGTCTGGATGACGCTGCCCAGGTCCACCGGGCCCATCACCAGGCGCAGCCGCCCGGCTTCAATCTGGCTCAGGTCCAGGATGGAGGAGATGAGGTTGAGCAGCGACTCGCCCTTCTCCACGATGGTGCGCACGTAGAGCAGCTGCTCCGGGTTGAGCGCGCCGGCCAGGCCTTCCGCCAGCATC
Source organism: Myxococcus sp. AM010 (assembly GCF_013372585.1). Lineage (NCBI taxonomy): Bacteria > Pseudomonadati > Myxococcota > Myxococcia > Myxococcales > Myxococcaceae > Myxococcus > Myxococcus sp. AM010. Next base: position 81,598 of record NZ_JABXEO010000004.1, on the reverse strand, counting down.
TCCGAGTAGCCGATGATGGAAGCCAGCGGCGTGCGCAGCTCGTGGCTCACCGTGCCCAGGAAGGTGGACTTCAGCCGGTCCAGCTCCTTCAGGCGGGTGTTGGCCTGCGCCAGCCGGGCGTTGTTCGCCTCCAAATCCCGGTGCGTCTCCAGCATCGCCTCGATGTGGAGCTGCGTCGCCAGGAAGGCGCGCTGCCCGCTGGCCACCAGCGCGGCCAGCACCTGCCCGAAATGCACCAGCACCTGCGCGGCGGTGCGCTCGGGCACGCGCCGCACGCGGCCCACCAGCTCGTGCGCGCGCGACAGGTCCACCCCGGAGATGTCCGTCAGCGACTGCGGGAAGTCCGCCAGCTCCTCCGGCGTGAAGGGGCCCAGGATGACGCGGCCCAGCGTGTCGCCTTCCCAGCGCACCGGCATCACCAGGTAGCGCAGGCCGGTGAAGCACGGCAGCGCGATGATGCCCGCGGCCTCCGCGCCGTCACCGCGCGCGGGCCGGGCGCCCTGCACCGGGGCCACAGGTCCGTCCTTCACGCGGGCCACCGTGGCGGTGCAGCGCGAGCGGCCCTCCGGGAAGCCGAACACGTACGAGCAGAAGTCGCCGTGGCCCACCTTCACGTCGGCCAGCTTGTCGCCCGCGGTGTCCATCACCTTGATGCCCACGCGGTACAGCTCGCTGAAGCTCCGCACCACCTCCACGAAGGAGGGCAGGTCCAGCATGTCCGCCAGCGACAGCCGCCGCTGGAGCACGGACTCACGGCGCGAGGCGCCCACGCCGTCCGACGCCCCGTTGCCCGACGCGCCGTTCATCGCCCGTCTCCGCTGCGCGCTTCACCCGCCGCGCGCCCGTACATGGCGGCCAGCGCCGTGCCAGTGAGGTCCATGCGCCGGAAGATCTGTCCCAGGAACTCCGCCTCCGTCAGGCCCAGGTTGCGCGCCAGGTGGGCGCGCATGTCGAGCCGCCGGTAGGCGGCCTGCGCCACCGCGTGGAAGGTCTCCAGGACGCCTTCGCCCCGCAGGGCCACCGCGCCCACCACCGCCTCGCCGCCTCGCCGCCGGGACTCCTCGATTTCGGCATCCGTCCGCGCGTCTGGCAGGTCCTTCTTATTGAACTGGATGACCACCGGGACCTGGCTGGGGTCCAGGTTGTTCTCCTTCATGTTCTCCTGGAGGTTGCGCCAGTAGGCGTTGTTGTCCGCCGTGGCGCCGCGCCGGCTGTCCGCGATGAAGACCACCGCGTCCGCGCCCTGCAGGACGATGCGCCGGGTGGCGTTGTGGATGACCTGGCCCGGCACGGTGAAGAGCTTCACCTTCACCTTGAAGCCCGACGACGTGGAGAAGAAGACGGGCAGCAGGTCGAAGAAGAGGGTGCGGTCGTCGTGGGTCTCCACGTTCAGCAACCGCCCCCGCACCTCCGGGGACGCCTTCGCGTGGAGGTGACGCAGATTGGTCGTCTTCCCGCTGAGCCCGGGCCCGTAGTAGACGATCTTGAGCGTCAGCTCTCGCTGGGCGTGGTTGAGTTGCAAGGTGGGGGCTCTGGCTGACGGTCGAACGGAGGAGTTTGACGCCTTCGCGCCCGACTGCGGGTTTTTATAGTGGGAAGCGGCCCGGCACGGAAGGCCGGCGGGGTGCCAGGCGTGGAAGCGATGCTCATCCTTGGAATGGGCTGAACGCATGGCCGGTTCGACGAAATCCGGCTCCTCACCAAGGAGAGGAGGGCCTCTCCTCACTTCATGGGACAATGTGCGCGGAATGACTGCGTGCACCGGTGCCGCTGGAGCGGTTAGGATCGCAACTCGACGGAGGAGCAAGGCGATGACGATGAAGCAGGTGGACGCAGGCGTGGAGGTGGCCCCAGCACCGGTCCTGGATGTGGCTGGCCTCCCCAACGACCTGATGGCGGCGGTGAAGTTCGGCCTGCCCACCGACGAAGACATGACGGCGGTGGCGGACCTGCGCGCCGGCTCCGAGCCCTGGAAGACCCGGGGTGAGACGCAGGAGGACAGCCTCAAGGCCCTGGCCCAGCTCAAGCCCTTCATCCATGTGGCGAAGCTGCAGAGCCAGCTTGTCGGCTATGTCACGGTGGAGCGGGACGGCCCGGTTCCGGGCGCGGCATACCTGCGCAACATCGTGGTGAAGCCCGAGCTGCGCCGCAAGGGCCTGGGCAACATCCTGCTGGAGCAGGCGCTGAAGGCGGCCCGGGACATGTACCGGAAGACCATCGCCCTGCGGGTGGACCCGTCCAACTCGCCCGCGGTGAGCTTCTACCGGAAGGAGGGCTTCACCACGGTGGCCACGGTGGTCTCCAAGAAGTCCGGGAAGCTTCGCCTCCTGATGTCCCGCGAGCTCTAATTTCGCGCAGGACGTGTTGCCTCCGGGCGGGAGGCCCTCCTCCCGCCCGCTGCTCCGAGCGGGCCCCCTGGTGGGTCCCGGAGCTCCCTCCCCCTCCTTCCGGGTGACAGTCTCCGTCAGGCACGGACGATTTCCGTCTGCCCGAAAGCAGGCGGGCAGTCCCGGGACAAGGGGGGCCGATTTCCTCGCGATGTCGTCTATCCTGCGGCTCCCCCGCGCCCGCGCGCAGTCGCGGACTTGAGCCGACATCCCGCATGAAATCGCTCGCAGAACTGTTGCGGCACCTGTCGCGTCCGGGTGTCACCGAGTTGACCCTGGCCACCGGCCGTCCACCGATGATCCGCGGCGCCAACGGCTATGAGCCGGTGGACCCCTCCGCCGCCACGGCCGAGGACATCACCCGCGCCCTGCAGGCGATGGTGGGCGTGGCCCGAGCCTCCACCGTCACGGAGACGCCGGTTCAGTGGTCCGTCAACGCCACCGGCCTGGGCTCGCTGTCCATCGCCGCCATGCGGCGAGGGGACCTCATCCACCTGCGGCTCAGCAAGGCCGCCGACGCGGGGGCCGCCGCCCAGGCCGCCGCCACCGCGCGGCCCGCTGCGCCTGCCGCCGTGCAGCCCGCGCGCCCCGCGGCTCCAGCGCCCGTGCAGGCCGCGGCACCGGCCTACCGCGCGCCCGAGCCCGCCGCGCCCCAGACCTACCGCGCGCCCGAGCCCGCGGCGGCCCGTCCCATGGCCGCGCCGGCCCGGACCTTCACGGGCGCGGGGCGTGAGCTGGCCGTGCTGCTGGAGGAGGGCCGCCGGGGGCTGGCCAGCGACGTGCACATCATCGCGGAGCGCCCGCCCCTCTTCCGCTTCGCGGGAGAGCTGACGGCGCAGGGCCCGGTGCTGGACGCGACGACGGTGGAGAAGCTGCTGCTGCCGGTGGTGCCGGAGCGGCTGCGGCCGGTGCTGGAGCGCGAGGGCAGCTGTGACTTCTCCCTGGAGACGCCGGAGATGGGGCGCTTCCGGGTCAACGTCAGCCGCCAACGCACCGGCCTCAAGGGCACCTTCCGCCTGATTGCGAGGGAAGTGCCGACGCTGGAGTCGCTGGGCCTGCCCGCGGACATCGCCAAGGCCACGCACCACCACCAGGGCCTCATCGTCATCACCGGCCCGTCCGGCCACGGCAAGACGAGCACGCTGGCGGCCCTGGTGGACCTCATCAACCGCGAGACGTCCCACCACGTGCTCACCGTGGAGGACCCGGTGGAGTTCGTCCACCCGCGCAAGCGCGCGCTCATCAGCCAGCGCGAGGTGGGCTCGCACACCAAGACGTTCGCCAGCGCGCTCAAGGGCAGCCTGCGTGAAGACCCGGACGTCATCGTGGTGGGCGAGCTGCGCGACACGGAGACGGTGCGCATGGCGCTGTCCGCCGCGGAGACGGGCCACCTGCTCATCAGCACCATGAACACGCCGAGCGCGGCGAAGACCATCGACCGGCTCATCGACCTCTTCCCGCCGGGAGACCAGCAGCAGGTGCGCCTGTCGCTGTCCAGCGGCCTGCGGCTCATCGTCAGCCAGCGGCTGATGCCGAGCGCGGATGGAAAGGGGCTGGTGGCCGCGGCGGAGGTGCTGCCGGGCTCGGTGTCGCTGGGCAACCTCATCCGCGACAACAAGACGTTCCAGATTCCCTCGCTCCAGCAGCGCGGCAAGAGCCTGGGCATCATCCGCTTCGAGGACTCGTTGGCGGACCTGGTGCGCGCTGGGAAGGTGAAGCTGGACGTCGCCAAGGGCTTCGCGGACAACCCGGACGAGTTGGAGGCGGTGGTGACGGGCAAGCGCGTTGGCGCCACCGTGGCCGCGCCGGAGACGCAGCAGGAGAGCGCACGGCTGCTCAGTAAAATGGGCTCGCTGATGGGAAGGAAGGGCTCCTGAGATGACGACGCCCCGTCTGGCGGTCTTGTTCGATGCGCTGCTGGAGCAGAAGGGCAGCGACCTGCACATGGGCATTGGATACCCGCCCATGGGCCGCATCCGCGGCGAGCTGGTGCCGCTGCGCGAGCAGCCCCTCACCGCGCCGGAGCTGCAGGCGCTGCTCTTCGAAATCTGCTCGCCGGAGCAGCAGCGGCAGATTGTCGAGGACCTGGACCTGGACTTCGCCTACAGCTACGGGACGAAGGCCCGCTTCCGCGCCAACTACTTCAACAAGATGACGGGCCTGGCGGCCGTCTTCCGCACCATCCCCAGCAAGGTGCTGTCGCTGGAGGACCTGAAGACGCCGGAGGTGGTGCGCAAGCTGTCGGAGCGCCGCAGCGGGCTGGTGCTCGTCACCGGCCCCACGGGCAGCGGCAAGTCCACCACGCTGGCCGCGATGATCAACTACATCAACAAGACGCGGCCCGCGCACGTGCTCACCATCGAGGACCCGGTGGAGTTCGTTCACGAGTCCATGCGGGCGCAGGTGACACACCGGGAGGTGGGACCGCATGCGTCCAGCTTCTCCACGGCCATCCGTTCAGCGGGCCGCGAGGACCCCAACGTCATCCTCATTGGCGAGCTTCGCACCAACGAGACGATGAAGCTGGCGCTCCAGCTGGCGAGCTTCGGCGTGCTGGTGTTCGCCACGGTGCACACCAACAGCGCGCCGGCCACCATCGACCGCATCATCAACGCCTTCCCCGCGGACGAGCAGCAGCAGGTGCGCGGCATGCTGGCGGAGAGTCTGGCGGGCATCGTCGCCCAGCAGCTCATCAAGACGGCGGACGGCAAGGGTCGCGTGGCCGCGCTGGAAATCCTGGTGGGCGGGCCCGCCATCGCCTCCATGATTCGCGAGGGCAAGGTGTTCCAGATTGCCTCGAAGATGCAGGCGGGCCAGGGCCAGGGCATGCAGACGCTGGACATGCACCTGGAGCGGCTGGTGAAGGATGACGTGATTACGCCCGAGGCCGCGCTGGAGAAGGCCCAGGACAAGGAGAACCTGGCCAAGGTCATCTCCCGCCTGAAGCCGGACTGGCAGGTGCCGGAGTCCCTGAAGTCGCTGGGCTGAAGCCGCGGGCGGAAAACCCGAAAGGAGCACAAGCGTGTCGATGAAGAAGCCGGCGGTGGGCAGCGTGGGCTGGATGGACCTCACGGTGAAGGACGCGGTGGCGGTGAGGGACTTCTACAAGGACGTGGTGGGCTGGTCCGCCACCGGCCTGGACATGGGCGGCTACGACGACTTCGTCATGATGCCCCCGGGCGGCGGCGAGACGCCCGCTGGAGGCATCTGCCACGCGCGGGGCCCGAACGCGGACATGCCCTCCGGGTGGATGGTCTACATCACCGTGGCGGACCTGGAGCAGAGCCTGGAGCGCGTCACGGCCATGGGTGGCCAGGTGCGAGGCAGGATTCGCGGCTCCGACAAGGCGGGGCGCTTCTGCGTCATCGAGGACCCGTCCGGCACGCTGTGCGCGCTCTACCAGTCAGGGAGCGACTGACGGGCCGCACGCTCCTCCCGGCGTTCCTTCCGGGCGTCGGACCTGGGTGGTAGACCCGAATCCGTCATGGATGAGGCGCGGGGAGCACAGGACAGGAAGCGGGAGCGCGGGCCCAAGCGGCCCCGGAAGGTGTCCCCCACCTATCTGGAGAACGCGGCGCTGCACTACCTGAAGCGGTATGCGGCGACGAAGAGCCAGCTTCAGCGCGTGCTGCTGCGCCGGGTGGACCGCTCCCTCAAATTCCACGGCGGTGAGCGCGGCGAGGCGCTGGCCTGGGTGGAGGCGCTGGTCGCGAAGCTGGTCCGCAATGGCCTGCTCAACGACGAGGCCTATGCCCAGATGAAGGCGCAGTCGCTGCGCGCCTCGGGCCGCAGCACGCGAATGATTGCCCAGAAGCTGCGCCTCAAGGGCGTCCCGGCGGAAGTCGTGGCGAAGAAGGTCGCTGACGCCACCCACGAGGTGTCCGAGGAAGACGCCGCGCGCATCTGGGCGCGCAAGAAGCGGCTGGGCCCCTTCCGCAAGCAGCCCGGCACTCGGGAGGAGCACCGGAAGAAGGACCTCGCGGCGCTGGCCCGTGCGGGCTTCTCCTTCGGCATCGCGAAGAAAATCATCGACTCCAGCCCGGCCTGAGGAGCCGGTCCGGGGTGAAACAGCGGCGGCCCGCCCGCTCGGGGCGGACCTCCGCGAAACCACGCTCAGTCGTCGGTGGCGTCTTCGATTTCGTCCCCGGCCTCCTCGGCCGTGTCCTCAATCTTGTCGCCCGCCTCCTCCGCGGCGTCCTCCGTCTTGTCCACGGCGCGCTCGGCGTCGCTCTCCGCGCTCTCCCGCGTGTTGCGGTGGCAGCCCGTGCCCACCACCAGAACGCCCAGCGCCGCGGCCATCAGCAGGTTCTTCAGCATTCGCTCAACCCTCCCTGAAAGTGCGGCGGAAGATAGTCACGGCCGCCTGAACGCCAAGGATGGTTTGAGCTCAAAAAGCATCGCTCCCGCTACCGGGCACGCCAGACCTTCATGCGCGCGTCGCTCGACTCGCGGCGGCGCAGGGCCTCCATCCCCGACGGGAGCTGCACCGGGGCGTCCGCCCACTCCGACAGGCGCCCGAGCAGGAAGCTGCGCTGCGGCTCCGGCAGCGCGCTCAGCGTCCCGAAGAAGCCGACGCTGTCATCGGCGATGACGCGGTATGCGTCGTTGCCCGTCGTGGTGCTGAAGGCGCTGGCGGACCAGGGGCTCAGCGCGCCGTAGACGAGCAGCACCCGCTTGGCCTCGAAGCGGGTCCACGCCTCCAGCAGGCTCCCCGTCCACGGCTCGTACTGCTTGCGCACGCCCGTGGGCGGGAAGCGCGTGGGGAGGTGCTCACCGGCGTAGCGCAGCAATGGCCGCAGGTGCACCTCCGGGTAGCCCGGGCCGCCCAGCTGCGTGGCGCCCTGGTAGTAGAGCGGCGCCGACTCCTCCAGCGCCTGGTCGGAGAAGGTGAACTCCAGCGTGGAGACGTAGCTGAAGAAGGCGAAGAGCTCCTCCGCGCTCGCCTCCGGCGAGGGCAGCCCCTCACACGTCCCCGCCATGCCGTAGTACTGCCAGAAGATGAAGGGCACCTCGATGACGGCGAACTCGAAGGCGCGGTCCTTCCCCAGCGTGTTGAAGGTGAAGCCCTGGGCGTCGTAGCCATCCATGAAGGGCAGCAGCTCGTCGCGGCGGGTCAGCGCGGCGTACTGGAGGGACGCGAGCTGCTGGCGGCAGGCCGCGTCTCCCACCTTCGTGAGGAGGAAGCGCCCGTGACGCGCGTCATGGAGGCCCCGGTTGTGCTGCGCCGAATAGGTCACCGTGGCGTGGACGTCGCTGGGGAAATAGAAGCGGTGGGCCAGGGCGGCGGTGCCACCCTTGAAGACGCCGGTGGACAGCCAGCGCCCGCCGTACAGCGGCTTGAAGGCCTCGACGAGCCGGTGGGCATCCGCCGCCGCCTGCCACATCGTCAGCTTCCGCCAGTCCATGCTGGCCGGCTTGGACGCGCCGTAGAAGCGGTGCTCCACGGTGAGCTGGTTGCCCTGGAGCAGGTCCGTGGGCTCGGCGGGGATGGGCTCCTCGAAGATGGCGGCGCCCTCCGTGTCCAGCACCATGGGCGCCGTCTCCGAGCGGTGCATCAGCGTCACCCGCTGCTGGAAGCGCGTGCTCCAGGGACGCAAGTGGTCCACGGGCTGCTCGTAGTCCATCGTGAAGAAGCGGAAGCCGTTGACCTCGACGTCGGTCAGCACCGTGAGGCCGGCGATGGACTCCAGGCGGGTGCGGAGGTCCGCGCTCGACAGGTCCACGGAGGCGGACTCGGGCGGCGCGGTCCCCTGCTCCAGCGACTCCAAGCCCTCCGTCGTCGAACCACCACAGCCGAGCAGCCATGCGCCGAGCAGGCCGCCCACCGCGACACCCGCCCAGTTCCGCTTCAGCCCGCTTCGCATGGTGTCGTCCTCAGGTGTCCGTTGAAGCCCGCGAAGATAGCAGGCCCGGGCACTCGCCACGCATGAAGTGCTCGGGCGCGGCGGGCCTACATACCGGCGTCGCACAACGAGCGGCAAGGCAGACTATTTCCAGGAACGGCACACGGCGCCCTGACTCAGGGTCCGGGCCGCGCCTGTTCGAGCAGGCCCTCGCGCATCAGCGTGAAGACCGCCTGCCCACACCGGCCCCGCATGTCCGCCGTGGCACGCGCCACCCGAACGACATAGCGCACACCGTCCAGCGTCACCCGGGCCGACTGTCCTACCTCGGCCGTCACCGTGCTCCCCGGGCCTGGCGGATGATTCGCGTGCGTCACACGGAGCTGGACGCCCAGCGCAGGCGTCCCGTCCGCCAGCGCGCAGCCCGCGTCCTCCCAGCGGAAGCGCAGCTCCGGAACGAGCCCCGCGGGGAGCAGCACGTCTCCCGCGAGGGTGGTGGGGGCGCTCGGCACCGTGAGCAGCAGCAGCCGGCCCTCCGCGTCCCGCAGGGTGTCTCCCGACAACAGCACGGGAGGCGCACCTTCCTCCGTCGTAGGACAGGACGCGGGCTCGCGATGGCTCGTCCACTGAACGACCTGCCCCGTCAGGTCCGCCAGCACGTCCGGCACCTGGAGGCTGTAGCTCACGCCGCCGCGCACCGGCCCCGCCTCGTACTCCAGCACCGAGGCCCACCGGTCCTGGTGCCGGTACGCGCCGCGCAGCTGCCGGGCGACGGTGAAGCGGCGCTCCAGCCGCGTGTCCGTGCGCTGCTGCGCGGCGTCCTCGGGCGTTTCCTTGAACGCCACGTCCACCTGCGCCGCGCGCCAGACCTGGACACACGGGCGCTCGCGTTGGAGCGAGGCCAAGGCCTGCCCGGCGTCGGGGACCGGCGCGGAGCACTTCGGCTGGCAGCCCATCAGGCCGGCCATGAGGAGCCCCGCGGCACCGTGCGCCCATCTCGCCGAGGCACGACAACGTCCCGGGCGCGGGCGCGGGCTCATGGGCACTCGGCGTAGAGCGTCGTGCCGTCGGTCGACACGAAGAAGTCTTGCCCCTCCACCTGCCCCCGCGCCCGCAGCCGCTCCCGCTTGCGCTCCACCGACAGGCGCCGCGACGCGGCGGGCGGCTCCGCGTGGGGCAGCCGCGGCTGGAACCGCGCCGGCCCTCCCTTGTCGTCCGGAGCGTACTTCGCCAGCAGCGCACTGCCGGTGCCGTCGTCCGCGTCGCCGTCGTCCAGGAAGTCGAGCTCCACGGCGCCCCACTCATTCACATCGCAGTCGCACGAGCCGCAGCCGGGGAAGCCGCACCCCAGGAAGCCGCTCCGGCAGGAGACACACTTGCTCTTGGGGGACGCGCTACACGCCGCGCACGCATTGGCGCCGAATGAGTACGTGTGCGAGCCCGGAGAGCCCACGCCGAGCATCTGGTAGCGGTAGTTCATCACGCTGGCGTGCACCACGCTGGTCTGCCCCGGCATGTCGTTGCCGTTGTGGTCCAGCGCCAGGTTGTGGCCCAGCTCATGGATGAAGGTGCCGCGCTGCTCCTGGATGCTCGGGCTGCTCCAGCACCCCAGGCTGAGGATGAGGTCATTGCCCAGCACCTCCGCCTTGCCGGATGAACACGACGTGCTGCTGCCTTGCCGGTAGGCCCACACCGCATAGTGGAAGTAGGGCCGCCGCTCCGGGTTCCCGGTGGAGAACCCGCCCTGCTTCAGCGAATAGAAGTCCACGCCGCCGCTGCACGCGCCGAAGCACACCACTTCATGCCAGGGCAGCGCGCCGTCGATGAAGGCATGCAGCCGCACGCCCGCGTCCCGCGCGAACACCGCCGCCGCGTCCGCCACCAGCCCGGCATAGGGCTTTCGCGTGAGATAGGGATTGGTGGGGTGCTCCATCCAATCCACCTCCACGTAGAGGTCCTTCACCGTGGGGCTGCCCCACTCGGAGAAGGAGAAGCCGTCGTTGCCGAACAGCTCCAGCGTGTCCGGTATCCCATCCCCGTCCGAGTCCTTCGAGTCCGGGTTCATCCCCACCAGCGGCTCCAGGGCATTGGAGATGCCGTCTTCGTCCTCGTCGTTGTCGCTGAAGATGGTAGACCACAGCGCGTCATCGTGGACGAAGCTGGCCGTGCCCGTGCTTCCGGGGAAGCGGCCCACCACCACGCGCTGGGCGCCCGCGTTCTGCGTGCTCGCCGCGACAACCAGCGGGTAGGCGCGGGGCCCGCTGTCATCGTCGTGTTGCAGGTACTCCGCGTTGGAGCGCAGCAGGAAGACCAGGTGGTCCCCCGCGCCCGGCGTCGTGGACGTGGCCCGGAAGGTGTCCCTCACGTTCCAGGCGAAGCTGAGCGGCACGCCGCCGAAGGGCTGGCTGCTCAGGAGGAGCGCGCCGTTGCGATACAGGCTGGCCGTCCCGCCGCGCCCGTCCGCGTAGGCGCGCACCCAGACGCGGTAGAGGCCGGAGTCCGGCGCGGTGAACGTCACGCACGAACGCGCCGCGCCCGCGCAGTCGTCGCCCATGGCCACCTGGCTCCAGATGCCGCCGCGGTCCCTGAGCACGTGAAGGACGGTGTCCGGCGCGGTGCCCGTCAACTCCCGCGTCTCGAAGGTGTACGTCTGCCCCGCGTCCAGCCACGTGCTCAACCAGATGAAGCTGCCCCAGTCGCGCGAGGCCACGTAGTGCGGCCCGGCCAGCACCAGGGAGGGCGCCAGCAACACCAGCGCGAAGAGACTCCTCGGAAGCGCCTTCATCGCGTCTCCTCCGCGCGGAAGAAGGCTTCCTTGAAGGTGTCGTGCTGGCGCGACTGTTCCTCTGGCGGAAGCGACCGCCACTTCACTCGCTCCAGGGTGAGCGTCTGTTGGTAGCGCGCGTCCACAGCTCGCGCGCGGGCGTCCGCGTCCGAGGGCTCCGGCGGCGTGGCCAGCTTCGCCACCAGGTTCAGCGCCGCCAGATAGCGCCGCTCCTTCTCGGCGCGCGCTTCGGGCGTGGCGTCCATGAAGGCCCGCTCCGTGCGCGTCACCAGCGCCGCGAGGTCTTCCACCGGCTCCTCTCGGAGCAAAGCCAGTTCGTCAGGTGTCAGCGGCACCAACGCGCGCGCCGCGAACCGCCCCCACTCCGGCGCTTCTTCGCGAAGGCGCGCCACCCGCACCGCGCGGCCGGTGTCATCCTTCGCGGGCTCGACGTGGAAGCGCGACTCGGCGGCGACCTTGGGTGGCGATGCGGGCGTCCGAGCGACTTCGGGCGGGGTTCCTTCATCGCCGAGCGCCCACCGAGGGACCAGCAACGAAGCACCTGCTCCGACCAGCATGATGCCCAGCACCACCGCTGCGACTTCCCCGCGTGCGCGCATGCGTCGTCCCCCACTCGCTGGCGCGCAGCTCTAGCGCCATTCGCCGGGGACGGCAAACCCACCCCGCGGCAACCCGTGCGGGGCATCCACGCCACGGGGAAGTGTCATGACATGGACGCCCGAGGGACGGGCACTACGCCTGAGGCATGGGGCGGCCCGGGCCGTGGAACACCACGACGGGCGCGGGCAACGTGAGCGATTCGTCCTCCGGCTTCGTGCCCGTGGCGCCCTTCGCGAGCGGACGCCCACCGGCGAGCACCTCACGCGCCCGTGACACCAGCCACCGCGCCCCACGAAGCGCGTCACGCACCAGCAGCAGCGGCGCGTCGCGAGACAGCAGCGCGGGGGAGGTCGCCTCGCTCGTTGAAGCAGGCTGTCCCACGCCCAGCTCGTAGACCAGCTTTCCACCGAGCGTCGCCGTGTAGAGCGCCAGCCCACAGGCGCCCAGCCCCAGCGCCACGGTGGCCGCGGTGGGCTCGCGCCGCAACCGCCACACCGTCACGCCCAGGGCGCCGAGCAGCACGGTGGCATTGCCCACGCCATGCAGGAACGTCATGTCCCGGGCACGCGGCGACTCCAGCCGGACCTCCTGGCTGGCCGCCAGCCCCGACACGCCCGCGAGCAGGCCGCCAATGGAGCCGGCCACCCAGATGCGACGCGCCACCTGGGCCCAGGCGCCGTCGCCTGTCGTCACCGAGATGAGGTCCGCCACCGCCGCCGTGGGAAGCAGGGCCAGTGGCATGTGCACCAGTGCCGGGTGCAGCTCGTGCAACAGCATCTCCTTCTTCATCGCGTGGCCTCCTGCCCTCGTCCTCCAAGGGTAGGCACCCCGAGGACCCATGGCAGGCACGGCTGCCTGCCCGCCCTCTCCGGACGGGGGAAGCGTTCAGCAGGCGATTTCGAGCGAGAGGGCGTGCTCGGGCTGGGTGAGCACCTCGCAGCCGTCTGGGGTCACCAGGAGGGTGTGCTCGAACTGAGCGGACAGGGCGCCGTCCTCCGTCACCACCGTCCAACCGTCAGCCAGGATGCGGATGTCCGGCTGGCCCAGGTTCACCATGGGCTCCACGGTGAAGACCATGCCCGAGCGCAGCTTGATGCCCGAGCCTCGCTTGCCAGTGTGGGAGATGGTGGGCGGCCCGTGCATCTGGTGGCCGATGCCATGCCCGCCGAACTCCTCCACCACGCTGCAGCCCTCCTTCTTCGCCAGCTCCTCGATGGCCGCGCCGATGTCGCCCAGCCGCGCGCCGTGGCGGACGACGGCGATGCCCGCGTCACGGCACCGGCGCGCCACGTCCACGATGCGACGGGCGTCGTCGGACACCTCGCCAATGAGGAACGTCGCGGAGGTGTCGCCGTGGAAGCCGTCCAGGAACGTCGTCACGTCCACGTTGATGATGTCCCCACGGCGCAACTGCTCGCCGGGGTTCGGGACGCCGTGACAGACGACGTGGTTGCGGCTGGTACAGACGGTGGCTGGGAAGCCCTTGTACCCCAGTTGGCTGGGCTTGCCTCCCCGGCGCACCGTGTCCTCGCGCACCCACTGGTCGATGTCCGCCGTGGTGACACCGGGGGCCAGCTTGGAGGCAACGAAAGCCAGCGTACCGGCGGCGGCCTGACTCGCACGGCGCAGACGTTCGACGTCCGTGCCCTTGAACAAGGGAATGCTCATGGGCGCCAAGGTGAGGGTCCGGGGTGCCTGGCGTCCAATGCTGTTTCGGTATGGCTGATAGCGCTAGAGTGGCGGACGTGAGCCTCACGCACATCCAGACCTTCGTCGCCGTTGCCGAGGAGTGCAACGTGGGCCGGGCCGCGCGCCGCCTGCACCTGACGCAGCCGCCGCTCAGCCGTCACATCCAGGCGCTCGAGGACGAACTCGGGGCGCGGCTCTTCGAGCGGACCCGGGGTGGCATGCGCCTGCTCCCCGCGGGCGAGGCCTTCCTGCAGCACGCGCGTCGCATCCTGGCGGAGGTGGACGCCGCCCTGCTCACCGTGCGGGACGTGGCGGGCAGCCGCGCCGGCGGATGACGCAGCCGGGTCCGGTGCACGTCTCGGCCTGTTGAGCCTGGGGCGTGCGTTCAGCATCGGACGGACAGGCGCCTCCTTCGGCGGCGTCATGTGCCCGGTGACCTGGAACCGCGGCGTCGGGCTGCTAGAGCGGGCACTGATGCCCGACCTCCTCGTGACTCATCGGAGTCCTCACGTGCGTCCCACCCGGCTGCTCGCGCCCATGCTCTGGGTCCTCGCCTCCACCACGGTGATGGCGGCGCCGGGCCCCGAGGAGCAGGAGGTTCCCGACACGAGCCGGCAGCAGCCGTCAACGGATGCGCCCACGCGGGAGCGGACTGAGGGAGCGGACACTGGCGCCGCGCGGACCGTCGTCACGGGCTCACGGCGTCCCCGGCCGGCGCGGGACGTGCCCGCAACCACCACTGTCCTCCCCCGCCCGGAAATCGACCGGAGCCCCACGCTGACGCAGGACTCTCTGGTCCGCACCGTGCCCTCCGCCGCCACCTTCCGCCGCACGCCCAGCCTCGTCTCCGACCCGACGGCGCAGGGGCTCAACCTGCGCGGGCTCGCGCCTTCGGGCGTGGCGCGCAGCCTCGTGCTGCTCGACGGCATCCCCGTCAACGACCCGTTCGGCGGCTGGATTTTCTGGCGCTCGCTGCCACGGCTCGGGCTCGAGCGCATCGAGGTCGTCCCCAGCGGCGGCTCCGCCCTCTACGGCAGCGGCGCGCTCGGCGGCGTCGTGCAGCTCGTGTCACGCGCCATCACCGGAGCGCAGCTCGACGCGGATGCCACCTATGGCAATGCGCATACGGGCCTGCTCGCGGCACGCGGGGCGGAGGCGTGGGGCCCCGTCCGCGCCTCGCTGGAGGCAGAGCTGCTCGACAGCGACGGCTACCCCATCGTCAGCCCCGCCCAGCGCGGCGCCATCGACGGGGACACGCCCAGCAGCCACGCCGTCATCAACGGACGCGTCGAAGCGGATGCCACCGAGGCGCTCACCCTCTCCGCCCGCGCCGGCCTGTTCCGCGAGGACCAGAGCGGCGGCACCCGGCTCACCACCGCGCGCGTGGAGCTGGCGCACTTCAGCGCGGGCGCGCGGCTGCGCACCGCGCACCGCGGCACCTTCACGCTGGACCTCTTCGGCCGCGTGCAGCGCTTCGAACAGGACCGCGCGCGCATCACCCAGGACCGCGCCTCCGAGGCGCTGGCCGCAAGCCAGGACGTACCCGCCAACGACCAGGGCGCGTCCCTCGTCTGGACCGGCCCGTCCTGGACCGCCCTGGGCACGCACGTCCTCACCGCCGGCCTGGATGCGCGCCGCATGGCGGGCACGTCCCGGGAGCAGCTCTTCCCTCCCGCGCCCTCCGAGACGTCCCTCCACCTGCGCGACACCGGAGGCACCCAGGTGTCCGGCGGCGTCTTCATCGAGGACCTCTACACGCCCTCGCCCGCCGTGGAGCTCAGCGCCGCGCTCCGGATGGACGTGTGGCGCAACCAGGACGGTGAGCAGCGCCTGGAGCGCGCCAACGGCGCCGTGGACACCACGCGCTTCGACGACCGCACCGAGCAGCAGCTCAGCCCGCGCCTGGGCCTGCGCGTGCGTCCGCTGGAGGGGCTCACCCTGCGCACCTCCGCCTACCGCGCCTTCCGCGCCCCAACGCTCAACGAGCTGTACCGCCCCTTCCAGGTGGGCACCCTCCTCACCGCCGCCAACGCCACCCTGGGCGCGGAGCGGCTGTGGGGCGGCGAGGCCGGCGCGGAAGCCGAGTCCTCCTCGCTGGGCCTCACCACGCGCGTGACGGGCTTCTGGAACGTGCTCGACGACCCCATCACCAACGTCACGCTGGAGCAGCCGCTTCCGGATGGCTCCACGCGCCAGCGCGAGAACCTGGGACAGGCGCGGGTGCGCGGCGTGGAGGCGAGCGTGGACTGGAAGCTGGCACGTCAGTGGACGGCGCTGCTCGCGTACACCTTCGTGGACCCCGTCGTGACGCGCTCGCCGGGACAGCCCGGGCTGGTGGGCAAGCAGCTCGCGCAGGACCCCAGGCACCGGGGCACCGCCATCATCACCTTCCACGACCCCGACATCGTGACGGCCACGGTGCAGCTTCGCGCGACGGGCGCTCAGTTCGAGGACGACCTCAACGAGCGCCCCATGGGTGGCTACGCCGTGGTGGACGTGTCCGCCAGCCGCCACCTCTTCTGGAAGCTGCACGTCTTCGGCGCGGTGGAGAACCTCTTCGACCGCGAGTACCTCGCGGGCCGCGCCGGGGTGGACACGTTGGGCCCGCCCCTGCTGGCGCGCGTCGGCCTGCGGCTGCGCGACGCGCCCTGAGGCTCAGCGGAGGGTGCGCACCGGCCGCACCGGGCCGTTGAACCAGCGGCTCAGCGACACCACGTCCTCCATGCGGCGCGCGGGCGGGAGGCTGTCGAGGAAGACGCGGCCATACGCCTTCGTCACGATGCGCCGGTCCAGCATCGCCACGATGCCCCGGTCCGACTGCGTGCGGATGAGCCGGCCAAAGCCCTGCCGCAGCGCCAGCGCCGCATGCGGGAGCTGATACAGCTCGAAGGGCTCCTCGCCCCGCTGCTGGAGCTGCTTGATGCGCGCGGCCACCAGCGGGTCTCCCGGCGACGCGAACGGCAGCCGGTCGATGATGACCAGGCTCAGCGCATCACCCGGCACGTCGACACCTTCCCAGAAGCTGTGCGCCGCGAAGAGGACGCTCGGCGTCTCGCGGAAGGCCTCCAGCAGCTGCTGCTTGGGGCGCTCGCCCTGAAGCAGCGCCTGATAAGGCAGCCGGGGCGCCACCAGCTCATAGGCCCGCACCATGTTGCGCAGGGACGTGAAGAGCACGAAGGCGCGCCCGCCCGTCACCTCGCAGAGCCGCTCAATCTCCTCCGCCGCCTCCTCGATGAAGCCCGGGGCGGTCGGGTCCGGCAGGTGCGTGGGCAGGTACAGCGCCGCCTGCGACGGGTAGTCGAAGGGACTGGGCACCGCCAGCGTCCGCACGCGCGTCACCGGCTGGCCATCCTCGCCGTACAGGCCCATGCGGTTGGCGAAGAAGTCGAAGCGGCTGTCGGCCGCCAGCGTCGCGGAGGTGTACACCACCGTGTCCAGCGCGCCATACATCCGCTCGCGCAGCTCCTTCGCCACGTCGATGGGGCTGGCGCGCAGGAAGAGGCCCTTGCCCCGCTGCTCCGCCCAGTAGACGTGGTCCGCGGACTCGGCCTTCTCCAGGAAGGAGAGCTGCTCCTCCAGCTCGTCCGCGCGGCGGGTGATGGCGGCCAGCTCCGGCTCGCGCTCGCCCACCGTGAAGGCGGACAACGCGGCCAGCGCGTCCCGCACGCCCTCCAGCGGCGTGGACAGCTTCGCCATGACCTCCGAGCGCAGCGCCACCGAAGCCTCCTGGCCGGACAACCCCAGCGCTCGGGGCGCCTGCGCGAAGAGCGCATCCGCCCCCGCGCGCAACCGGGCCGCCAGCGCGCGCAGCATGGCGTGGCGGGCGTCGTCCTCCTTCAGTGACGCCACCGCGTCCCGCGCCAGCTCCTCCAGCCGGTAGTTGGACACGCTGCAACCGAAGTAGCCGCTGGCCGCGTCTTCCAGCGCGTGGGCCTCGTCGAAGATGACGGCCTCGTACCAGGGCAGCACGCCCTCGGTGCGCTTGCCGGAGCTGCGCAGCGCCAGGTCCGCGAAGAAGAGGTGGTGGTTGACCACCAGCAGGTCCGCCTGCTCCGCGCGCTTGCGCATGCGCGTGACGAAGCACGTCTCGTACTGCGGACACCGGGTGCCCACGCACGTCTCGGACGTGGTGGACAGGCGCGACCAGGCGCTGAAGGACTCGGGCAGGTCCAGCTCGCCGCGGTCGCCGGTGTCCGTCGCCTCCGCCCACGCCTTCAGCTTGGACCAGTAGCGCGACTCCTCGCGCGAGCCGAACTGCGGCTCCTTGGAGAAGGCGTCATAGCGGTGCAGGCACAGGTAGTTGCTCCGGCCCTTGAGATAGGCGGCCTCGAAGCGCAGGCCCATCTTCTCCCGCATCAGCGGCAGGTCCTTGAAGAAGATCTGGTCCTGCAACGTCTTCGTGGCCGTGGACACCACCACCCGGCGTCCCGACAGCAGCGCGGGCACCAGGTAGGCGAGCGTCTTGCCCGTGCCGGTTCCCGCCTCGGCCAGCAGGTAGCTGCGCTCGGCGAAGGCCCGCTCCACGGCGCGCGCCATCTGAAGCTGCTCCGGGCGGTGCTCGTACGCGGGCAGCGCGACCTCGAGCGCGCCTCCCGGACCGAGCAGGCTGTCGACGGACGGAGGGGTGGAGACAGAGAGCGACATCGGCACCGAGGGGGAGGCGGGAGGCGGCCGGGCAAAATAGCAGCGACCGCCGCTTCAAGCGCGTTTCCGGCCGCGTTCGCGCCGCCTGGCCCGGGTGGCTGCCTGCCCCTTGGCCAACAAGCCGCTCTGCCCTCGGCGGCGCGGCGCCCGGACAGCCCGGGGCTCAGTACCCCGCGCTCAACGTGCGCAGGTGCTGGAAGACGAGCACCGCCAGCACCAGCACCACGATGAAGCCCACCCCCGCCGCCAACGTCTTCAGGCGGCGGGAGACGTCGGAGGTTCCTACCAAATCCGTCGATGACGGCACCACCAGGGTGGCCCGGCGCACCACCTCATCGCGGCCCCGCCGGGCGACGGCGTCGTCAGGCACATGCGCCAGGCGGATCCGGTATAGCCGCCCCACCATGGCCAGCTCGCCCCGCCCCACCGCCAACGTCATCAGCCGGTCATGGGCGTCCCATTCCTCCCAGCGCGCCGCCAGCGTCCGCCACGCTTCCGCCAGCACGTCCGACAGGGGCTGCTCCTCGGGCTGGTAGTTGACGTAGACGAGCCCGCACTGCGGGCAGGACAGGGCCTCCTCGCGCCGAGGCGCCACGCACTTGGGACAGACACCTGGGGGCGGCTCGAAGAGCGCGTCGTCCGTCAGCGGCGCCACCACCGGCCCCGGCTCCGAACGCACCACCCGCAGGGCCGGCGTCACCGGCGCGGCGGCGCTCCAGCTCTCGGAGGGCGGAACCACCGGAGCCGACGGCACCGGAGCCGACGACACCGGAACCGACGGCACCGGCGCCGCCCCCGCGGCGGGAGCAGCCCGCGCCTCCGTTCGCGGCGCGGTGGTGGCAGGCGGGCCCACGCGGCTGTCCGCGCCGCAGCGGCCACACGTCACCACGAGCCCACCGGCCTCTGTCCGGTAGGTCTCCAGCGGCACGAGCCGCTCGCACGCGTCACACTGGAACTTCATGTCATCACCTGGCGCAGGGGAATGGGCATGGCGCAGCCGATGAGTGCCAGCAGGCACAGCGCGCAGATCCACTTCCGCAGCGGACTGAGCGGTGCCTGGGGTTCCACCACCTCCGGATGGCCGAAGCCTACCAGCTTGCTCGTCACCAGCAGCCATAAGCCCCAGGACGCGGTGACGAAAAGGGTGAGGACCAACAACACCAACGCCACCGCGCGGCCCACCCAGCGCGCGCGCCGCCCCCACAGCGCATAGGCCAGGTGCCCGCCGTCGAGCTGCCCCACGGGCATCAGGTTCAGCAGCGTGACGAGCAGCCCGAACCAGCCGGCGATGACCACCGGGTGGACCAACACGTCCTTGCCCTCCGGAAGCGGCCCCAGGGCCAGGCGCGTCAGGCCCTGCATCAACAGGCTGTCGCCGAAGAGCGTCTGCACGCCGTTGAAGGGCGGCTCCGGCGCGGGCGGCGCGTTGGTGACGCGGTCCATCACCCAGGTGAAGACGTCCCGGCCAATGGCCCACAGCGAGCCGTCTCCCGGGAAGGTGGTGGACGGGAGGTCCGGCGCATCCACCACGGTGGAGTGGGCCAGCCCCCAGAAGAGGATGGGCAGGGCCACCACCAACCCCGCCAGCGGCCCCGCCGCGCCAATGTCCACCAGGGCGTTGCGGTTCGGGATGCGGTCGCGGATGCGGATGACGGCGCCCAGCGTGCCCACGCCCAGCACCGGCAGCGGGATGAAATAAGGCAGGGAGGTCTCCACCCGGTGCCAGCGCGCCAACACGTAGTGCCCCATCTCGTGGGTCCCCAGGATGGCCAGCAGCGACAGGCTGAAGGCCAGCGCGCGGAAGGCCGCTTCGGGGGACACCTCTCCCAACGAATAGGGCCGCTGGAAATGGAAGTAGAGCAGGTACGAGGTGAAAGTGGTCCCCACCGTCAGCACCAGGAGCAACAGGTGCACCCAGTAGCGCGGCGCGGGGCGGGCAGCGGAGACGGTGTCCATGAAGGGAGCCTCAAGGTTGGCTAGCAAGGGGAGATGTGCATTGCAACGCGCTGCCGCCCAACCGCACTGACACCGAGTGTCTCGGACGGACCTTGACATGGAGTCGACATCTGCTACGACCCCGCCCGCTTGAAGGTTTCAAGACAACGGCCGGTCGCTCTCCAAGGCGCCCGGCCACCACACAAGCGTCCAAATTCAAGAGGGGAAGATCATGAAGAAGCTCGTCCTGTCCGCCGTTGCCGCCAGCAGCATGGTTGCCTGCACCAGCGTTGAGAGCGCCGTTGTCTCCGGCACGGAGATCGCCTCCAACGGTGAGGCCGTCGCCGTCGTTCAGGCCAACGCCCTGGGCCTGACCGCCATCTTCCACATCGTCGACATCGTCCAGAGCGACCTCGACACCGTCATCAACAAGCTGCTCATCGCCGAGGCCAAGGCCATGGGCGCCTCCAAGGTGGAGCTGCTGACCGCGGGCACCACGCCCCGTCACGGCATCTACGCGCTGACGGGCACCATCATCGGCGTGACCAGCTCCGGCGCCGTGGGCGTGGCGGTCAAGTAGTCCACACCGCGCAAGCCGCGCGGTTGATGCGGGAGGCCCCCTGGCGACAGGCGGGCCTTCTTGCTTTTGTGCCCTCCCATGCGTGAACGCCTCCTCCTGCTCTGTGCCCTGACGGCCCTCACCGGCTGCCCCAAGAAGGGCGGCGATGACGCGGCCACGCTGCTGCCCGAAGTGAGAGCCGGGCTCGCCGCCCGCGAGGCGAAGCTGAAGAGCTACCGCATCGCCGGCGCCGTACAGGACGCGGGGCTGGAGCCGGTGACGTTCACCTTCGAATACCGCGCGCCGCGGCGCCTGCGGGGCACGCTGGGCCCGCCCGCCTCGCGCACCTTCGCGTGGGACGGCACGCACTTCTTCCAGCAGCTCGACGGGGAGAAGCGCTTCAGCACCTTCACCTCGGAGCTGCCGCCCGCGAAGCTCGCCGGCTTCCTGTCGGAGACGTTCCACCCCTTCATGCCCGAAGGCTTCCGCACGCCGCTCCTGCTGAGCCACGCGACGGTCCGCCGCGCCACGCACCCGCTGGCGCCGCAGGCGGTGGAGCTGGTGCAGAAGCTGGAGGGTGACGCCGCGGGCCTGGAGATGGTCTACGTGCTGCGCTGGCCCCAGCTGGACTTCCTGGGCCGGCGCACCGGCGCACCGGACGGCGCGGCGGCCGAGGAGCGCGTGGAGGAGGAGCACTGCGACGCGGCCCTGTCGCTGTGCGTACCCAAGCGCCTTGGCCGGTGGCAGGACGGCAAGCGCGTGGGCGAGACGGTGCTCACGCGCGTGGAGCTGAACGCGGCCCTGCCCAACGACGGCTTCACCCTCACCGCCCCCGAAGGCTACGACGTACAGACGCGGACACTGGTGGAGTCCGCCCCCGCCACCCAGCCCACGGACGGTTGACCGCCACCCTCGGCATCCCCACCTTCGGGGCCGAGGGACAAGGCACATGGTGGAAAACGTCATTTTCGACGTGGATGGAACCCTGGTGGATTCGGTGGATGAGCACGCCGAGGCATGGCGGCGCGCCTTCCTTCACTTCGGCCGGGACATCCCGTTCGCGCACGTGCGCAGCCAGATTGGCAAGGGCGCCGACCAGCTCATCCCCGTCTTCTTCAACGACGAGGAAGTGGAGCGCTTCGGCAAGGAGCTGGACGAATACCGCGGCAAGCTGTTCCTGGACGAGTTCCTGCCGAAGGTGCGCCCCTTCCCCCGGGTGCGGGAGCTCTTCCAGCGGCTGCGCGCGGGCGGCCTCCGCATCGTGCTGGCCTCCAGCGCGAAGGAGCCGGAGCTGAAGCACTACGTGAAGCTGTGCGGCATCGAAGGCCTGTTCGAGTCGAAGACGAGCGCGGACGAGGTCGACAAGAGCAAGCCCCACCCGGACATCTTCGAGGCCGCCCTGGCGCGGCTGGGCAAGCCTTCTCCGGACGTGACGGTCGTCGTGGGTGACACGCCCTATGACGCGCTCGCCGCCAACCAGTCGGGCCTGCCCACCGTGGGCGTGCTCGCTGGCGGCTTCCCCCCGGATGACCTGCGCTCCGCGGGCTGCCGCACGCTGGTGAAGGACCCGGCGGACCTGCTCGCGCGCTACGAGGCGTCCCGGCGCGAGTGGCCCTGGAACGAGTCCGACGCCAGCCAGGTGGCCAAGGACGACGAGCGGCGCTGAAGCCGCGCCCCCGCCCTTCCCCACCCCTCAAGAGGGATGGGGAAGCGGCGGCGGCGTGCTAGCCGCGGGGACGGCCGCGCGAGCCGCGGCTGCCAGCACCACGCCGCGTGCCGCTCCGGGACTTGGTGGCAGGCCGCTTCGCGGTGGTGGTGCGACGGGCGGTGGCGCGGCGGGCCGCGGTGCCCTTGGCGGCGGTGGCCTTGGACCCCGAACGCGTGGCCTGGACAGCGGGCTTGCGCGTGCGGCCCGTGGCGGCGGTGGCGCGGCGGCGGGTGCCTGCGCGCTTCGCGGCGGTGGCCTTGCCTCCCTTGCGGCCCGCCTTGCGCGCGTTCTTCCGCGCCAGGGGACGGCTGCGCGCGACCTTGGCCTTGCTGCCCGAGCCGCCCTTCTTCATCCCACCGCCCGTGAGCTTGTTCACGGTGGCCCAGGCCCGGGTCTCGGCCGTCTCGTCGGCGACGCCGCGCTTCTCGTAGCCCTCTTCAATGTGTTCGGCCATCCGCTTCTGCTTCGGCGTGTACTTCGCCTTGCTTCCTCGTGCCATGCGACTTGCTCTCCAGGCCTGACTGACACCTGCATGGGGCCAGCACCAGCGCAGAGGTGAGCAGTCACCCACCCATCCGGAAGCGCGCAGCCGGATGGACCTGTTCAACCGGCGACGCACGCATGCACGCCCCCATGGCACCCGACACCGGGAATGCACCGGGGCACGGGGCGACTCGCAAGGAGGATGCGCGCACGCGCGCCGCCTCGCGTCCCGCTGGCGGGACGCCTCGTGCGTGCACAGATTGGCGTGCGACACGAAAGAGGAGGCACACTGGAACCCGCCCTCATCAAGCCCCCATGCAGGCCCGTCCTGGATGACGGCCCCGCGGTGTTGGTGGTGAACACGCGCTCGCGCTCAGGGCGTGAGGCCTTCGAGGCCGCCAGGGAAACACTCGTGGCGCGGGGGGTCTCCATCGTCGAATGCCACGCGCTGTCCCGGGCGAACCGGTTGGACGCGATGGTGGAGCGGATGGTGGCGCTGGGCACCCGCCGCCTCATCGTGGGAGGAGGCGACGGCACCCTGAGCCGCGCGGTGGCCCAGCTGCTGGGCCGCGACGTGACGCTGGGCGTCCTCCCGCTGGGCACTGGCAATGACTTCGCGCGCTCGCTGGGAATCCCAGCCGACATCGAAGCCGCCTGTGACGTCATCGCCCAGGGCTACACGGCCCGCGTGGACGTGGGCCTGGCCAATGGGCGCCCCTTCCTCAACGCGGCCAGCCTGGGGCTGGCCACCGGCATCGCCAGGCGGCTGACGAAGCGGCTGAAGCAGCGCGCGGGCAAGCTGGCCTACCCCGTGGCGGCCGCCGCGGAGATAAAGGACCTGCGGCCCTTCCACATCCGGATGAAGGCGGATGACCAGGAGCTGGCGCTGGACGTGCTGCAACTGGTGGTGGGCAACGGCCTCTACCATGGCGCCGGCAACATGGTGGCGCCCGACGCCCGGCTGGATGACCGGCGGCTGGACATCTACGCCATCGCCGCGCCCTCCGCCGCGTCGGGGAACGAAGGCACCGGCCTGGGGCAGCTCCAGGACATCGCCACGCTGATGCGCGTGGCCCTGTCCCTGCGCTCGGGCGAGCACGTGGAGCACCCCGCCGTCACCGCCCTGCGCGCCGCGCGGCTCTACGTGGAGGCCGACCCCGTCCAGGAGGTGAACGCGGACGGCGAGCTCGTGGGCAAGACGCCCATGCGCTTCGAGGTGGCCCCCGCGGCCCTGCGCGTCTACGCACCCGCACCCTCCTGAAGTTTCGGTTCACCGCCAGGCTGGCCTACACTGTAGGCCGCCGCGACGGCGACGGCCGGACGCGGGGGAGGCCGAGCCCGTGCGCCATCGAATCCCCTTCTTGATTGCCTCGTGCCTGGCCATCGCGGCCGTGCTGCTGCTGTGGTTCCGCATGCCCGTCCCCGCGGTGCCCGCCGCGCGCCCGGAGCCCGCGGCGTTGACCGCGCCAGCGGCCGTCACCAACGGCGCCCCGCCGCGCGCCAGCACGCCGCCCACCCCCAGGTTGGAGACCGCCCCCGGCGCCGAGCTGGGCGCCTTCGTGGTGCGCGTGGTGGACGCCCAGGGCCCCGTGACGGGGGCGCGCGTGCGCGCCTACCTGCGCGTGGGCGCGGACGGCACCGGGGCCACGCCGTGGCGCCGCGCGGGTGAAGGCACCACGGCGGACGGCGGCGTGTTGCGCCTGCCCGCCGCGCCCGGCGACTACCTGCTGTCCGCGCACGCCCCGGGCCACGGCCCCGGGCGGCTGGAGGCCACGCGGCCGCTCGGCGAAGCGGAGACGGCCGTCGAGCTGCGCCTGCCCGACGGCGTGACGCTGCGGGGGCGCACCGTGGCGGAGGGGCGCGAGGAGCCGGTGCCGCTCGCCGCGCTGACGCTGCGGCCCTACCCCGGGACGCCCACCGCCTGGGCGGCCCCCGCCGGCTTGCCGGAAGAAGCGGCGGAGACGACGAGTGACGCCCAGGGCCGCTTCGCCTTCACGCAGCTGGCGCCCGGACGCTACGAGCTCACCGCCGAGGCGCCGGGCTTCAGCCGCCGCACCTTGCGCCTGCTCCAGGTGCCGCGGGCCGCGGAAGTCGTGGTGGGGCTCTGGGGCGCGAGCACCCTGGAGGGCTTCGTCGTCGACGCGAAGGGCCAGCCCATCGCGGACGCGGAGGTGATGGCGGCGGGCGCCACCGCGCCGGTGCGCGTCACCACCGGGGAAGGCGGCGGCTTCGCGCTGGAGGTCAACGCCGGGACGTGGGTCGTGTCCGCGCGCCGAGGAGACCAGCTGGGCCGCGTGCAGGCGCCGCTGTCCGTCGCGCCGGGCGAGACGCTGCGCGGGCTCGTGGTGACGCTGGGCGCGGCCAGTGGCCTGACGGGCAGGGTGTCCACGGTGGAGGGCGCGCCGGTGCGCGGGGCTGTCCTGGTGGCGTCTCCCGCGGGCGGCCAGGGCGAGCTGGGCCGGGCCGCGTCCGCGGACGACGGCGGGTGGCGGATGGACGTGCCTCCCGGCGAGTACGACGTGACGGTGCGCGCCGCGGGGATGACGGGCCGCGTGTTCGAAGCGGTGGTGGTGAACCCGGGCGGCCACACGCCCCTGGACGTGCGGCTGGAGCCCGCGACGGCGGCGCTGGAAGGCCTGGTGGTGGACGCGGAGGGACGGCCCTTGGAAGGCGTGCAGGTGCGCGCCGAGCCGGAGTCCTTCTCTGGCGTGGCGCGCACGGCCCTCACCGACGCCGAGGGCGCCTGGCGGCTGGAGGGGCTGGAAGCGGGGCCCACCTCCGTGCGCGCGCGGCGCGAGGGCTCGCGGCGGTGGACGTCCCGCATGGAGACGCTGAAGGCCGGGGTCATCACCCGCGTGGACTTCACCCTGGCGGACTCCGGCTCCGTGTGGGGGCAGGTGACGCGCGCGTCGGGCGGGCCGCTGACCGAGCCCGCGCTGGTGCACGCCGTGCCTCGGGGCGGCTCGGGCACGGCCTCCACGGAGACGGACGCGCAGGGCCAGTTCCAGTTGGAACTGCCCGCGGGCGTGTACCAGTTGGTCGCGCTGCTCCACCAGACGCCCGCCATCTACTTCCACATGGAGAGCGACCCGTTCGTCACGGTGCCTTCGGGCGGCGCCGTGCGGCAGGACCTGCTGTTGAAGGAAGACTCGGTGTTGTCCGGCGTCGTGCTGGAGCCCTCCGGGGTGCCCAGCCCGCTGGCCATCGTTGCCGCCATCCAGGGCGGGGACTTCCCCATGACGCGCAAGGAGCGCGCGGACGAGTCGGGCCAGTTCACCCTGCCGCCGCGCCCCCAGGGCGCCAGTCCCCTGGAGCTGGTGGCCCACAACGCGGGACGCGTGGGGCGCCTGTCCGCCGCGCACGAGGACCAGGCGCCGCTCACCGTGCGGCTGGAGCCCGCGGCCACCCTGCGCGGGCGCGTGGTGGCGGGCAGCGGCGCGGCGCCGGAGGGCTTCGTCCTGGAGCTGCTCGAGGCCGACGGTGAAGCCCTGCCCTGGGCCGGCGCCTGGCCCACCACGCGGCGCTTCACCGGCAGCACCTTCCTGCTGCCGGACGCGCCCGCCCAGGCGCTGAAGGTGACGGTGCGCACCGAGGACGGCCGCACGGGCGAAGCCCAGGTGACGCTGCGGCCCGGGGGCACGTCGGACGTGGAGGTGCCGCTCACCGGCGGCGTGGCGTCCATCTCCGGGCGCGCGGTGTGGAGCCGGGGTGGCGGCCCGGCGCCAGGGGTGGCGGTGTTCCTCGACAAGGCCGTGGGCGGGCGCCCGGACGCCTTCACCGGACAGGACGGACGCTTCCGCCTGAGCGACGTGCGCCCGGGCATCCACACCGTGCGGCTGCTGCCGCCAGAGGGGCGCGTGGAGACGCGCACCGTGAAGGTGGCCGAAGCGGAGGCCAGTGACGTCGGTGACGTCACGGTGTCCCCGCGCCGGGCCACGCCGGGCACGCTGGGCGCGGGCTTCAGCGAGGACCGGGGCCACGTCGCCTTCGCGTGGCTGACGCCGGACGGGCCCGCGGCGCGCGCGGGCGTGAACGTGGGGGACCGGCTGGTGGCGGTGGATGGCCAGGTGGTGCGCGACAGCACGGAGGCGGAGTCCCGCACCCGGGGCGCGCCCGGCACGCCCGTGCGGCTCCACGTCCGGCGCGCGAATGGAGAGCAGGAGGTGCTCGTCACCCGCGCGGAGTGAGGCCCGCTACACCTTGTCCAGCACGCGCGACAGCACCTGCGCGGTGAAGTTCACCAGCGGAATCACGCGCCGGTAGTCCATGCGCGTGGGGCCGATGACGCCCACCGTGCCCAGCACCTGCTCCTGGTTGCCGTAGGGGCTGGCGATGACGGTGACGTCGCCGGCCGCGGAGAAGTCGCTCTCCGCGCCGATGAAAATCTGCATCTCGTTGGCCACCTGCACGCGGTCCAACAGCGACAGCAGCTTGTGCTTCTCGTCCAGGGCCTTGAAGAGCGCGCGCATGCGCTCCACGTCCGCGAACTCCGGCTGCTCGAAGAAGGAGCCCGTGCCCTGGATGAGCACCCGCTCCGTGGACGCCAGGTCCGTGGCCGCCGCGCCCAGCTTCAGCGCCTTGGCCGTCAGCGCGTTGTAGAGCGCCTGCTCCTGGTCCATCTCCGCGCGGATGCGCTCGCGCGCCGACTCCAGCGGCACCTCCCGCAGCAGCTCCGACAGGTAGTTGCTCGCCTTGAGCAGCTCGTCGGAGGTGATGGGGAACTCCACGGTAATCGCCTTGTTGACCACCTGACCGCTCGGCCCCACCAGGATGGCGAGCACCCGGTCCTCCCGCAGCCGGACGAACTCGATGCGCCGGAACACCGCAGACTCCGGCCGCGGCGCCACCACCACGCCCGCGTGGCGCGTCAGCGAATGGAGGATGCGGCTGGCCTCGCCCAGCATCTCCGCCAGTTCGGCCTCGTGCGCGAGCCCCGCGTGGATGAACTCCCTGTCCCGCGGCGTCGGGTCCTTCAGCTTCACCAGCGTGTCCACGTAGAAGCGGTAGCCCTGGTCGGTGGGGACACGCCCGGCCGAGGTGTGGGGCTTCTCCAGGAAGCCCAGCTCCTCCAGGTCCGCCAGCACGTTGCGCATGGTGGCCGAGGACACCTCGAACCCCGACCTGCGGGTGAGCTGCTGACTGCCTACCGGCCCGCCCGTGGAGATGTACTCCTGGACGACCGCCCGGAGGACTTCCTTCTCACGCTCACCCAGCTCTTCGGACATCCCTGGCGCTCACTCCGGAGCCACCGGTGCGGCGGCACCTCCGCCCTGGCTCCCTGGGAAAGTCTAAGGAAGCGGCCCCGGGCATTCAATCCGTCAGCCGCAATGTCCTTACGGGTGGCCCGGCGCGCCATTCCCGACGCGGGCATTCCAGCCAGCCGGACGGCCGCCCCGCCGCACGAGCGCGCTGCCCGTCACTGTACTTCCCCGAAGCGGGCCCGGCTGAGAGGTGTGGCAATGCCCACATGGCCGGCGAAATTCGCCAGCGATAGAAGCCGCGCCGTGCTCGCCTCGCGTGCCGCGGCCCTCCCCGCTCCACCGACAGCCCCCGTCAGCCTGCCCTCCGGAGACGTCCTCCCCGGCGGCGCCCAGCGCGGGTGGCTCATCGCCAGCCTCCTGTCCCTCTACGTTATTTGGGGCTCCACCTATCTGGCCATCCGGTGGGCGATGGAAGGCGGCATGCCGCCGTTCCAGATGTCGGGCGTGCGCTTCGTGCTCGCGGGCGCCCTGCTCTTCGCGGTGCTGTGGCTGCGCGGGGCGCCGGTGCCCACGGCCCGCCAGTGGGGCGCCAGCGCGCTGGTGGGCCTGTTGCTGCTGAGCGTGGGCAACGGCGGGCTCGTCTTCGCGCAGCAGTCGGTGCCGTCGGGTGTGGCGGCGCTGGTGGTGGGCAGCCTGCCGTTGTGGACGGCGCTCTTCGGTGGGCTCTTCGGTCAGTGGCCCGGGCGCGCGGAGCGCTGGGGACTGGCCGTCGGTTTCGGCGGCATCGTCCTGCTCAACCTGGGCAGGGACTTGGGCGGCGGTGTTCTTCCGACGCTGGCGCTGCTGGTGTCGCCCATGAGCTGGGCGCTGGGCTCGGTGTGGAGCCGCCGGCTGCCCATGCCGCGGGGGTTGATGTCCACCGCGGCGCAGATGCTGTGCGGTGGCGCCGTCATGCTGGGCTTCAGCCTGCTGATGGGGGAGCGCCTCACTGCGATGCCCACGCCCAAGGCGGTGCTCGCGTTCTTCTACCTCGTCGTCTTCGGCTCGCTGGTGGGCTACAGCGCCTATGGCTACCTGCTGCGCAACGCGCGCCCGGCACTGGCCACCAGCTACGCGTACGTCAACCCGGTGCTGGCGGTGTTCCTCGGCGGCCTGCTGGCCGGAGAGACGATGACGCCCACGGCCTGGCTGGCCATGGGCGCCATCCTGGGCGCGGTGGTGCTGCTGACGCGCAAGAAGTGACGCTCAGTTGACGAGCAGCACCTTGCCCACGCCGCCCTGCTCCGCGAGCTTCTGCGCTTCCTTCACCTGCTCCAGCGGGAAGCGCTTGCTGACGGGGATGACCAGGTCGCCCTTCGCCACGGCCTGTCCCAGTTGCGTCAGGCGGCGCGAGTCCGGGTGCGCGAGGATGGCGCGCACGGTGAGCTGGCGCCCCTTGGCCTCCGGAGGCTCACCCACGACGCTGCCCAGCGTGCCGCCGGGCTTCACCTTCTCCAGCACGCGGGCCACCACCTGGCCGCCCACGGTGTCCGCCACCGCGTCCAGCATGGGCAGCTTCGCGAACTCGTCCGCGACGTCGAGCGCGAAGACGCCGTCCACGCCCAGCTTCTGCGCCTCCGCCTTCTGGCTGGCGCGCACGCCGGCCAGCACCTTCGCGCCCCGCGCCTTCGCCGCGAAGACGGCGGCGCGGCCCACCGCCCCCATCGCGCCGATGATGAGCACCGTGTCCCCTTGCTTGGGGTTCACCGCCTCTTCCATCAATTGCACGCCGGTGAGCGTGACCAGGGGGAGCGCGGCGGCGTCCTTCAGGTCCATGGACTCGGGGACCTTCGCCCAGGCCTCCACGGGCGCGACGACCTTCTCCGCGTAGCCGGCGTTCACCACGCCCATGACGCGGTCGCCCGGCTTGAAGTCGGTGACGCCCGGGCCCACCTCGATGACCTCACCGGCCACGTCGCGCCCCAGGATGGTGGGGAACTGCACGGGCATCATCGCCTTCATGTCCCCGCGGCGAATCTTCCAGTCCACGGGGTTGATGCCCGCGGCGGTGACGCGGACCTTCACCTCGCCCGGCCCCACCTTCGGCTCGGGCATGTCTTGAATGGCGAGCGCGTCCACGTCTCCATAGGACTTGAGCACCACGGCTTTCATTGCGGGCCTCCCAACGAGAATGAGCTGACGTCGCGCGAAGGGTAGGCACCCATGGAGGCCGGCAAACGCGGCGCCTGCTCGGCCCTGCCTCCCCCGGGAAGGAGGCCCCGTCCCTGTCAGCCCACTCACTCGTTCAGTTGGACAAGCGTTACCCTGTTGGACCCGTACAACGAACTGTAG
Organism: Myxococcus sp. AM010; assembly: GCF_013372585.1. NCBI lineage: Bacteria > Pseudomonadati > Myxococcota > Myxococcia > Myxococcales > Myxococcaceae > Myxococcus > Myxococcus sp. AM010. The sequence goes on along the minus strand of NZ_JABXEO010000004.1, from coordinate 51,433 downwards.
TTGGAGATCGCAATCACCGGCTTTCCAGAGCTCCCCACCGCCAACGTCGAAGGAGACACGGCGCCATCCGAGGAGATGTGGTCCGTCGCATACGAGCCCCGCCGGTGCCAGTACATGTAGACGCCGGAGGCCGAACCGCTGCTGTAACCCCCAGAGCTCACGGCAAACGTCACCATGATGTGCCCGTTGCCATCCACCGCGACGGAAGGCCAGCGGCGCTCCCGCGCATGGACCTGGGGCCCCGTCGCCATCACGACACGGAGGTCCCACGCCGAACCCACCCATTCAGCCACGACCACCTTCCGGTGGTAACCCAAGAAGTCGGCTTCAGCCCAGATCGCCACGGGCCGCCCATCCGGCAACGTGGCCAGCGCGGGCTCGGTCGCCTGCTCCCGAAGACCGTCCCAGGTTTCGTGGAGAAGCCGTCCTCCCCTTGCCTCCCAAGCCGAACCATTCCAGTAACGGACGTACAGCCCCGCGCCAACGGCCGAGGACTCGGCCTCCGCCCAGGCCAGAAATACGCCCCCGGAGCCATCCACGCTCAACGCGGGCGCATATGCCGAGACGGCGGCCCCCGGCCCCGTGCCTACCCGCTGAACGTCTCCCAATCGCAGCCACCCTCCACCTTCCCAGCGATGGACATGAACTCCATCCGCGGCGCTCCAGGCCACGATGGGGCGGCCTTCGCTGTCGACCGCGAGCGCGGCGCCCTGCAACGCCGCGGCATCGGGCGCGTTCACACGCGCGCCCAGCGGCGCCCAGGTGTCCACCGACCATTGAAAGACGTGGAGCGCGGGGTTGGCCTCCGCGGCATCACGCTGGAGGAACGCCATCACCAGACGCCCCTCCGAGCCCAGCGCGAGGCGGGGATGAGAGACGATGGCCTCCGGAGAGGCCCCTGGCGCGATGACCGGGGCACCGACCTCCTGCCAGGTACCGTCTTCCAAGCGCCCCACGACGATGCCCGCCGCGCGCACAGCCTCGTCACGCGGCGCGTTGCCGAGCGCATCGGCGAGCGCGGCCACCGGCGCCCCATCCGGTTCCACGACCAGTGCCAGCCGGTCCGTCACCGAGGCGGGGCCCTGCCCCCCTGATGACGGCCACTGTGACCAGAAAGGAGACTCTTGATGGAAAAGGTCGACCTCCCAGGTCCAGTCGATGCGCCCGACAGGAAGCCCATTGTGTACGGCGTGGTTTCCCGCCCGGTCCCTGACTTCCCACAGCGGCACAGAAGCCGAGCCCGTTGACGGGAGCACCTCTGGCTTGTCTATCCGCGCATACAGCGTCAAGCGGTCCTCGGACAACGACATACGCGGGGACAGGGTTCGGCCCTCTATCTGGACACTGGCCGTGGGGCCTTCGCCATGAGTGAACCAGATGGCCTCCGAGAAGGTCACCGCCAAGGTCGTCGTGCGGTCCACACGGAGGCCGCTGAGGGGCGACCAGCTCCAGACGCTGGGGCCCGTACGGTCGACAGTCACGGAGTGCTTCGTGCTCAGGAGGGACTGCCCCTTCCATTGCGTTCGAGCCTGAAGCTGATGCACGCCCTCCGGCAGCTGGGTTGTGTCCCACTCGAACTTGAAAGGCGACAGCAGCGTGGCCAGTAGCGAGCCATTCAAGAAGACCTCCACTAGCTCTGGCGTGCCCCCGTGCGCTCGCACCGTGACGGGGAGAATCCCGTTCGCGTACTCCATTTCCGGTGCGTTGTTGATTTGCAGGCGCAGCGAGTCGCTTGGGGAAGGGCCGCCCGGCTGTCCATCTGAGATTTCACCGCAGGCAGCCATGGCCAGCGCCGCGATGAGAAGCGTGGCGAGCGCCGGGGGCACGACGGAAGAGCGAGGCATTGAAGCTCCTGACAGGAATGTGCCTCTTTGGACACGCGAGCCGCCGCGGGCGGGAACCTGTCTTCTCAAAAGCTCCAGCCCAGCCCGGCCCCCGCGCTCGCGAGCGGCCGTAGCACGTTGCCCTCGGGCAGCGGCATCACCGCGCCGCCCAGGCCCCCCGTGATGACCAGCGACACCTCCTCCTCTCCACCCACCCAAACGGAAGCGCTCACGCCGCCGTAGGTCGCCACGCCCCGCCTGGACGTGCCCCCATCGTTCTGGAGGAAGACCAGCGCGCCCAGCTCGGGGCCGAGCACCAGCGCCGCCACCTCGCCGTGGAACCGGCGCCCCATCCCCAGCCGAAGGGACCACTCCGTCTGGCGGATACCTCGGCTCAAGGCGGACGTGCTGGCGCGCCCGGCGAACGTCCCCCAGACCACGTCCAGCAGCCCCGGCTCGATGGGGGCCTTGAACACGGCGGTAAGGTGGCCCCCCTTGCCCACGCCGAAGTTGCTGGCGGTCCGCGTCGAGAAGGAGCCCCCCAGGTGGACCGCGCCCCGCCAGCCCGTGGGGCCCTTCTCCTGCATCGCCACCAACGTGCCCTGGCGGAGCAGCGGCTCGTCCACCAGCACGTGCCCTTTCTCGGGCACCGCGACGCGCAGCTCCAGCCACGCGTCCTCCCGCCGCGAACGCAGGCGGTAGCCCCCAGGCGGCAGGGCCAGCATCACCGGGCCGCTGCCCTTGGAGAACACGCCCATCACCATGCCGTCCTGCGCCGAGGCCACCACCCACTCGCCCGGCTCGGGCACGGTGATGAGCAGCCGGCTGGGCGCGAGCAGCGGCTCGGTGAGCACCAGCTCCCCCTGCCCCTTCAGGTCGAAGTGGAAGTTCGGGTGCTGGGTGCCCGCGCGGGTGAGCAGCGTGGACTCCACCGTGCGCCCGTACGCATAGGCATAGGACTCCTGGAGCGTGACACGCCCATCCCGGTTCAGGTCCCCCGCCCCGCGCAATCCCGCGAGCAGGTGGTGGGTGAAGAAGGAGCCCTGGAGGTCATCTGCCTCCTGCGAGGCTTCGTCCGCGCTGGACGAGGTGACGATGACGCGCCCCTTGATGGCGGGCGCGGACCATTGCACCAGCCGCTCCTCCACCGGCTCCAGGCCCTTGATGCGGGTGGCCGCGCCCGAGCGGCATGAGTCGATGAACATCACCGCCACCCCCACCGGGGACGCCTCCATGAACGCCACCAGCTCCTTCACGGGCAGGCGCGTCCCGGAGAGGTGCAGCGACTCACCGTCGGCGTGGCTCGACACGTAGACGAGGAGCTGGTCGCCTGGCGTGGCATCACGCGCCATGCGTTCGCGCAGCGTCCCGAGCGCCGCCTTCACCTGCCTGGCATCCGCGCCCAGGACGACCTGGGCATCCTCCGGGAGGAGGCCCCCCGCGTCCCGGAACAGGGTGAACATGCGACGCGCGTCCGCGTCCGCGAAGCGCAGGGGCTCGTCGGAGGCCAGCCCCCGGTTGGCGCCGATGAGCAACGCATAGCGCCTGGGCGGCGGAGCCTCCTCGGAGGGAGACTGCGACAGCAGCGCGGCGGTCAGCAGCGAGAGCAGCATCATGGGCTGGAGCTCACGGGGACGGCGAGACGGTAGTGGTGCGCCGCGCCTTCGAGCAGCGCGGGAGGCTGGCAATCCAAAGGCAGCTCGAGGGCAGCGCAGGCGGCGGCCTGAATCGCCAGGGCCGCGCGGCCCGGCTCGGCCGGCAGCGGCGCATCCGAGAAGAACGCATCCAGCACGAAGTCACCGGGCGTGACGATGAACGTCGGCGGCATCACCAGCGTCGCCGGGTCTCCCGACTGCGTGCCCCGCGCGGGCCACAGGAGCGACACCTTGCCCGCCGCGTCCGTGGCGAACACCAACGCGTACCGGTAGGGCGCCGCCTTCAGCGAGAGCGTCACCACGTCCCCGGGCGACAGCGGCGCATCCACGGCGCCGTCCGCCTGCCGCACCACCGAGACGAAGGGACCGCCCTTGACGCGGACGCCTTCCGGCGGCTCCCGCAGCACCACCACCGAAGCCAGCCCCAAGGCCAGGGCCAGCGGAACCGCCCACCGCCACGCCCCGAGGAACCCACGCGCGGGGGCAGGTGCCGCACGCCACGCCAGCACCCGTGTCCGCGTCCACGCGAACTCAGGCGCCACACGCGCCGCGCCCGCCGCCTCGCGCAGCCGCGCCAGCCTCGCCTGACACTGCGCGCACGTCGCGAGATGCGCGGGCGGGGGTGCGTCTTCCACGACCAGCTCATCCAGCGCGAGCCTCGACAGGTGCCCGCTCATGGCCGGGGCTCCAGCGCCAGCTCCCGCGCGCGAACCCGGACCTTCTCCAGTTCGCGCCCCACCGTCTTGCGCGACAGGCCCACCACCTCCACGATTTCCTCCTGGGTGAGCGCGTCCACGAAGTGGAGCGTCGCAATCTGGAGGGCCCGGTCATCCAGCTCGCGAGCCAGCACCCGCAGCAGGTTGCGCGCCTCCACCTCCTGCGGGTCCTCGCCAGCCTCCTCCGCTTCGGAGGGTGCCTGGGCGGGGACGTCCTTCAACGCCCGGCTCCGCAGCATGTTGAGGCAGACATGGGTGGTGACCCGGAAGATGTAGGTCATGGGGCGTGCCTCCGCGCGAAACGCCCCACCCGCCTGGAGGAGCCGGCAGAAGACCTCCTGCACGGCGTCCCAGGCGTCCGAATCGCGGCCGAGCAGGGTCCTGGCCCTCCCGTGAACGGTGGGCGCGTACTTTTCATAGAGGTCGGCGAGCTCCGAGGCGCCTAGTCCCCGGGCCATTTTCTCTCCACGCTCCATTGGACACGCGACCGTGCCAGCGTGGGAACGCGCCCCCCAGGAAAAACGCCGCTCCCCCGGGGAGGCTCAGTTCGGGGAGCGCGTCACCGCGTCCGAGGGCACCGCGACGGAAGGCGCCTCCGTCTCGCGTGGCAGCCAGACGTGGAAGGTGGAGCCCTCTCCCGCCACGCCCGGGGACTCCACCCAGATGCGGCCGCCGTGCTGCTCCACGATGCCCTGGCTGATGGTGAGCCCCAGGCCCAGCCCGCCGTACCTGCTGCCGTGCGCGCGGCCGAAGCGCTCGAAGATGAGCGCCTGCTTCTCCTTGGGGATGCCCACGCCGGTGTCCGCCACCGACAGGTGGACGCCCTCGTCGCGCTCACCCTCCACCCGCACCCACACCGGCCCGCCCTCCGGCGAGTAGCGCAGGGCGTTGGACAGCAGGTTCGTCAGCACCTGGTCCAGCCGGCCCCGGTCCCACGTCCCCTCCAACTGCTCCGACGCCTCGACGTGGATTTCATGGCCTTGCGACAGCACCGCCATGCGGTCCCGCGTCTCCTGCACCAGGTGGCTCAGGTCGAACCGCTCCAGCTCCAGCGACAAGCGCCCCGCCTGGAGCCGGCTGATGTCCAGCAGGTCCTCCACCAGCTTGGCCATCCGGTCGATTTGCCGGTTGATGATCTTGAGCGACTTGCCCGGCCCGGACTCCGTCTCTCCGCCCAGCTTCAGCAGCGCCAGGTGCGCGTGGCCCTTGGCCGCGGCCAGCGGCGTGCGCAGCTCATGGCTGGCCGCCGCGAGGAAGGAGTCCTTCGCCTCGCTGGCCAGCCGCAGCGCCGTCTCCGCCCGCTGCCGCTCGGTGATGTCGCGCGCCACGGAGATGAAGCGCCCCGGGCCGCCGTCCGCCGCCACGTACTGGAGCACCACCTCCACCGGCACCTCCGAACCATCCCGTCGGCGGTGGCTGGTGGAGTACGTCTGGCTGGGCAACGTGCCACTCACCAGCGGCGCCAGCAGCTTGCGGAAGCCGGCCTCGTCGAAGGCGCCCTCCACCTCCAGCACCGACAGGCCCACCAGCTCCTCGGTGCTGCTGGCCAGCTGCTTGGCCGCGCCCGCGTTGGCGTAGGTGAGCGTCAGCGAGTCCGGGGAGAACATGAGGACGCAGTCCAGCGTCGCATCCAGCGTCGCCTTGAAGCGCCCCTGCGCCTCCTCCGCCCGGCGCTTGTCGTCGATGTCCGTGGCCACGGCAATCCAGCCGGCCAGCAGGCCATTCTCGTCCCGCTCCGGCACCGCGCGCGCCAGGTGCCAGCGGTACACGCCGTCGAAGCGGCGCAGGCGGAACTCGCGCTCCACGCGCTGCCCCATGCGGATGGCCTGCACCCAGACGGCGCGCATGGCCTCGCGGTCCGCCGCGTGGACGAACTCCAGGAAGGTGTTGAGCGACAGCGGCTGGTCCGCCTGGATGCCGGTGTAGTCCCGCGCGGCGCGGTTGGCGTAGGTGAAGCTGCCGTCCGAGCGCGCCGCCCACATCACCTCCGGCAAGGACTCCGTGAGCCGCAGGTGGCGCAGCTCGCTCTGCCGCTCCATCGCCTCGCGCTCGCGCTGCCGCAGGAGCACCGCCTGCCGCTGAAGCTGCTGCTCCTTGAGGAACAGGTCCACGAAGACGCTGACCTTGGAGCGGAGGATTTCCGGGTCGAACGGCTTGAGCAGGTAGTCCACCGCGCCGTGCGCGTAGCCCTTGAAGACGTGGGCCGCGTCGCGGCTGAGCGCGGTGAGGAAGATGATGGGGATGGTGCGCGTGCGCTCACGCTGCTTGATGAGCGTGGCCGTCTGGAAGCCATCCAGCCCCGGCATCTGGACGTCCATCAAGATGACGGCGAAGTCGCGCTGAAGCAGGAACTTGAGCGCCTCCTCGCCGCTGGTGGCCTTCACCAGCTCCTGGCCGAGCGGTTCGAGGATGGCCTCGAGCGCGAGCAGGTTGGAGGGATGGTCGTCAACCATCAGGATGCTCGCCCGGGGCTGGGAAGGCCCTTCCTGGTTGCGGTCCGCGGAGATGTGTTCGCTAGGCGTCATTGAAGTCGGCGGATGAAGCTGCCCCGGTCCTACCTTTTCTCAAGGTAGAAGAGGCTAGGTGGCCCCTCGACCGGACCCAAGCCCGGAAGAGGGGCGCCGTACGGTAACCATCACTCAGTGAATCAAGCCGTCACCCACAGACGGATGAGCTCCAGAAGCTTGTCGGTGTCCACCGGCTTGGGCAGGTAGTCACTCGCGCCGGCCGCCATGCACTTCTCCCGGTCGTCCTTCAGCGCCTTGGCCGTCACCGCGATGATGGGGAGGCTGGAGTACTTGAGGTCCTTGCGGATGGCCCGCATGGTCTCATAACCGTCCATCTCCGGCATCATCACGTCCATGAGGACGATGTCGACGTCGCGGTGCTGCTCGAGCATCTCGATGGCCGCGCGCCCGTTCTCCGCGAACACCACCTGCATGCCGTGGTTCTCCAGCACGCTGGTGAGCGCGAAGATGTTGCGCATGTCGTCATCCACCACCAGGACCTTCCTGGCGGACAGCTCCGCGTCCTTGTCGTTGCGCTGCGCCAGGGCGGCCCGTGCGCGCGGCGGCAGGTTCTGGTCCAACCGGTGGAGGAACAGCGCCGTGTCGCTGAGCAGCTGCTCCGGGCTCTTCGTCCCGCTCTTGAGGATGACGCTGCCGGTGTAGCGACGCAGCCGGGCCTCGTCCTTGGGCGTCAGCTCCTTGCCGGTGTAGATGACGATGGGAAGGTCGCGGAAGCGGTTCTGCGTCTTGACCTCCTCCACCAGCCGGATGCCGTCGGTGTCGGGCAGCATCAGGTCGATGACGACGCAGTCGAACTCGCCGGTCTCCAGGTTCTGGAGCACCTCCTCACCGGTGGCCACGGCCGTCACCACCACGTCGCCGCCCTCGCTGAGCAGCGACACCAGGCTGTCGCGCTGGACGTCGTCGTCCTCCACCAGCAGCAGCCGGCGCTCCGTGCGCTCCAGGAAGCTGGCCAGCTGATTGAACACCCGCTCCAGGCCCTCCTTGCTGACGGGCTTGGTGAGGTAACCGAAGGCGCCCTGCGAGTTGCCCTGGTTCTTGTCCATGACGCTGATGACGTGCACGGGGATGTGGCGCGTGCGCGGGTTGCGCTTGAGCCGGTCCAACACGCTCCAGCCGTCCACCACGGGGAGCTGGATGTCCAGGGTGATGGCGTGCGGCTGGAACTCGTTGGCCATGGACAGGCCGGTGTCACCGCGCGTGGCCACCAGGGCCTTGAAGCCCTTCTCCCGCGCCATCTGCACCATGATGCGGGCGAACTTCACGTCGTCCTCGATGAGCAGCAGGACGCGGTCCCCTTCGCGGATGTGGTCGCGGTCATCCTCCACGGCGACGGGCGTCAGCAGCGACTCGATGGGCGGCGGCAGCGCCGCGTCCAGCACGTGGCCGCTGTCCGCCACCGGCGGCGCGACAGGCGTCTCCTCGCGCGGCGACTCCGGCGTCGGAGGAGGCGGCAGCCGGGGCGGAGGCTCGTACGGGGACGGCATGGACGGCATGCCCTCCTCCTCCGGGCTGAGGTACTCGGGCGGCAGGTAGAGGGTGAAGGTGCTGCCGCGGCCGGGCTCGCTGGTCACCTGGATTTCGCCGCCCAGCAGCTTCGCGATTTCGCGGCTGATGGACAGGCCCAGGCCCGTGCCGCCGTACTTGCGCGCGGTGGAGCCGTCCGCCTGCTGGAACGCCTCGAAGATGAGGCGCTGCTTGTCCCGCGCGATGCCGATGCCCGTGTCCGACACCGCGAAGCCGAGCACGTACCGCGAGCGTCGCAGCGTCTCGTGGTCGAAGTGCGTGCCGGCCTCGGCCTGCTTCACCTTCAGCTGGACGCTGCCCTCGTCGGTGAACTTGAAGGCGTTGGACAGCAGGTTCTTGAGCACCTGCTGGAGCCGCTGCGGGTCGGTGCGGACGTGGCGCGGCGCGCCGGGCCCCACCTCCACGGTGAAGGACAGGCCCTTCTGCTCCGCGACGGGCAGGAAGCTGCGCTCGATGAACTGGTTGAGCTCGGTGAGGACGATGTCCCGCGGCTCCACCTGCATCTTCCCGGCCTCCACCTTGGACAGGTCGAGGATTTCGTTGATGAGGCTGAGCAGGTCTCCGCCGGAGGCGTAGATGGTGTTCGCGTACTCCACCTGCTTGGTGCTGAGGTTGCCGTCCTTGTTGTCCGACAGCAGCTTGGCCAGGATGAGCAGCGAGTTGAGCGGCGTGCGCAGCTCGTGGCTCATGTTGGCCAGGAACTCGCTCTTGTACTTGGAGATGACGGTGAGCTGCTCGGCCTTCTCCTCCAGGCTGACGCGGGCGCGCTCCACCTCGTTGTTCTTCTCCTCCACGCGGCGGTTCTGCTCCTCCAGCAGCGTCGCCTTCTCCTCCAGCTCGATGTTGCTGCGCTTGAGCGCGTCCTGCTGCTGCGTCAGCTCATTGGACTGGCTCTGGAGCTCCTGCGTCAGGTCCTGCGACTGGAGCAGGAGCTGCTCGGTGCGCATGTTGGCGATGATCATGTTCAGCACCACGCCAATGGTCTCCGTGAGCTGGTCCAGGAAGATTTGATGGATGGCGCTGAACGCGTGGAAGGAGGCCAGCTCGATGACGGCCTTCACCTCGCCCTCGAAGAGGACGGGCAGGACGATGATGTTGAGCGGCGCGGCCTCGCCCAGCCCGGAGGAGATGGTGATGTAGTCCTCCGGCACGTGGGTGAGCAGGATGGTCTTCCGCTCCAGCGCGCACTGGCCGACCAGGCCCTCACCGAAGCGGAACCGGTTGGCGATGTTCTTGCGCTCCCGGTACGCGTAGGTGCTGGTGAGCTTGAGCAGCGGCACGCCCGCCTCGACGCCGTCCACCAGGAAGAAGGCGCCGTGGTGCGCGGAGACCAGCGGCGTCAGCTCGCTCATGATGAGGCGGCTGACGGCGTCCAGGCTCTTCTGGCCCTGCATCATGCCGCTGAACTTCGCCAGGTTCGTCTTGAGCCAGTCCTGCTCCTGGTTCTTCTGCGTCGTCTCACGCAGGTTGACGATCATCTGGTTGATGTTGTCCTTCAGCGCGGCGACCTCGCCCTCCGCCACGACGGTGATGCTGCGCGTGAGGTCCCCCTTCGTCACCGCGGTGGCCACGTCGGAGATGGCGCGCAGCTGGCTCGTCAGGGTGCCGGCCAGCTGGTTCACGTTGTCCGTGAGCTGCCGCCACGTGCCGCGCGCGCCGGGCACGCGGGCCTGGCCGCCCAGCTTCCCTTCGATGCCCACCTCGCGGGCCACCGTCGTCACCTGGTCGGCGAAGGTGCCCAGCGTGTCCGTCATGTTGTTGATGGTCTCCGCCAGCGCGGCGACCTCGCCCTTCGCCTCCACGGCCAGCTTCTGCGTCAAATCGCCGTTGGCCACCGCCGTCACGACCTTGACGATGCCGCGCACCTGCGTGGTGAGGTTGGAGGCCATGAAGTTCACGTTGTCCGTGAGGTCCTTCCACGTGCCGGCCACACCGGGCACGCGGGCCTGGCCGCCCAGCTTCCCTTCGACGCCCACCTCGCGCGCCACCGTGGACACCTGCTCGGCGAAGGTGCCCAGCGTGTCCGTCATGTTGTTGATGGTCTCCGCCAGCGCGGCGACCTCGCCCTTCGCCTCCACGGCCAGCTTCTGCTTCAGGTCGCCATTGGCCACCGCCGTCACGACCTTGACGATGCCGCGCACCTGCGTGGTGAGGTTGCGGGCCATGAAGTTCACGTTGTCCGTGAGGTCCTTCCACACGCCGGACACGCCGCGCACCTCCGCCTGACCGCCCAGCTTGCCCTCGGTGCCGACCTCGCGCGCCACGCGCGTCACCTCCGCGGAGAAGCTGTTGAGCTGGTCCACCATGATGTTGATGGTGTCCTTCAGCTCCAGGATTTCGCCCTTGGCGTCGACGGTGATCTTCTTGGACAAATCGCCGTTGGCCACCGCCGTGGTCACCAGCGCGATGTTGCGCACCTGCGCGGTGAGGTTGGAGGCCATGCTGTTCACGTTGTCCGTGAGGTCCTTCCACGTCCCGGCGACGCCGGGCACCGCGGCCTGCCCTCCCAGCTTGCCGTCCGTCCCCACCTCCTTCGCGACGCGCGTCACCTCGGCGGCGAAGGCGCGGAGCTGATCCACCATGGTGTTGATGGTGCTCTTGAGCTCCAGGATTTCGCCCCGGGCCTCCACGGAGATTTTCTGTGACAAATCGCCGTTGGCCACCGCCGTCGTCACCTTGGCGATGTTGCGCACCTGGTCCGTGAGGTTGCCGGCCAGCACATTCACGTTGTCCGTGAGGTCCTTCCAGGTGCCGGCGACGCCGGGCACCGCGGCCTGACCGCCCAGCTTGCCCTCGGTGCCGACCTCCTTCGCGACGCGGGTCACCTCGGAGGCGAAGGCGCGGAGCTGGTCCACCATGGTGTTGATGGTGTTCTTGAGCTCCAGCACCTCGCCCTTCACGGAGACGGTGATTTTCTGCGACAAATCGCCGTTGGCCACCGCCGTCGTGACTTTGGCGATGTTGCGCACCTGGTCCGTGAGGTTGCCGGCCAGCACATTCACGTTGTCCGTGAGGTCCTTCCACACGCCGGACAGGTCCTTCACGTCGGCCTGACCGCCCAGCTTGCCCTCGGTGCCGACCTCCTTCGCGACGCGCGTCACCTCGGCGGCGAAGGCGCGGAGCTGGTCCACCATGGTGTTGATGGTGCTCTTGAGCTCCAGCACCTCGCCCTTGGCGTCGACGGTGATCTTCTTGGACAAATCACCGTTGGCCACCGCCGTGGTCACCTCGGCGATGTTGCGCACCTGCGCCGTGAGGTTGTTGGCGAGCAGGTTCACGTTGTTGGTGAGGTCCTTCCACGTGCCCGCCACGCCCGGCACTTCCGCCTGGGCGCCCAGCTTGCCCTCCACACCCACCGTGCGCGCCACGTCCGTCACCTGCTGCGCGAAGATGGACAGCGTCTGCGTCATCGCGTTGATGGTGTCCGCGAGCGCGGCAATCTCCCCCTTGGCGTCCAGCGTCAGCTTCTGGTTCAGGTCGCCGTTGGCCACCGCCGTCACCACGCGCACGATGCCGCGCACCTGCGTGGTGAGGTTGACGGCCATGAAGTTCACGTTGTCCGTGAGGTCCTTCCACACGCCGGACACGCCGCGCACCTCCGCCTGGCCGCCCAGCTTGCCCTCGGTGCCGACCTCCTTCGCGACGCGCGTCACCTCGGCGGCGAAGCTGTTGAGCTGGTCCACCATGGTGTTGATGGTGCTCTTGAGCTCCAGCACCTCGCCCCTGGCGTCGACGGTAATCTTGCGCGACAGGTCCCCCCTGGCGACGGCCGTCGTCACCTCCGCGATGTTGCGGACCTGGTCGGTGAGGTTGTTGGCGAGCAGGTTCACGTTGTTGGTGAGGTCCTTCCACGTGCCCGCGACGCCCGGCACCACCGCCTGGGCGCCCAGCTTGCCCTCCACGCCCACCGTGCGCGCCACGTCCGTCACCTGCTGGGCGAAGATGGACAGCGTCTGCGTCATCGCGTTGATGGTGTCGGCCAGCTCGGCGACCTCGCCCTTGGCCTCCATCTTCAGGCGCTGGGTGAGGTCACCGTTGGCGACGGCCGTCACCACCTTGGCGATGCCGCGCACCTGCGTGGTGAGGTTGACGGCCATGACATTCACGTTGTCCGTGAGGTCCTTCCACGTCCCGGACACGCCGCGCACCTCGGCCTGGCCGCCCAGCTTGCCGTGGGTGCCGACCTCGCGCGCCACGCGCGTCACCTCGGAGGCGAAGCTGTTGAGCTGGTCCACCATGGTGTTGATGGTGTTCTTCAGCTCCAGGATTTCGCCGCGCGCGTCGACGGTGATTTTCTTGGACAAGTCGCCGTTGGCCACCGACGTCGTCACCAGCGCGATGTTGCGCACCTGCGTGGTGAGGTTGGAGGCCATGTAGTTCACGTTGTCCGTGAGGTCCTTCCACACGCCGCCCACGCCCTTCACGTCGGCCTGGCCGCCCAGCTTGCCGTCGGTGCCCACCTCGCGGGCCACGCGCGTCACCTCGGAGGCGAAGGCGCGGAGCTGGTCCACCATGGTGTTGATGGTGTCCTTGAGCTCCAGCACCTCGCCGCGCACGTCGACGGTGATTTTCTTGGACAGGTCGCCCTTGGCGACGGCCGTCGTCACCTCGCCGATGTTGCGCACCTGGGCCGTGAGGTTGCTGGCCATCAGGTTCACGTTGTCCGTGAGGTCCTTCCACGTCCCGGCGGCGCCGGGCACCTGGGCCTGGGCGCCCAGCTTGCCTTCCACGCCCACCGTGCGCGCGACGCTGGTCACCTGCTGCGCGAAGACGTTGAGGGTGTCCGTCATCGCGTTGAGCGTGGCGCCCAGCGCGGCGATCTCCCCCTGCGACGGCACCATCAGCTTCTGGGTGAGGTCGCCGTTGGCGACGGCCGTCACCACCTTCACGATGCCCCGCACCTGGGTGGTGAGGTTGGAGGCCATGAAGTTCACGTTGTCGGTGAGGTCCTTCCACGTCCCGGACACGCCGGGCACCGCGGCCTGACCGCCCAGCTTGCCCTCGGTGCCCACCTCGCGGGCCACGCGCGTCACCTCGGAGGCGAAGCCGTTGAGCTGGTCCACCATGGTGTTGATGGTGCTCTTGAGCTCGAAGACCTCGCCGCGCGCGTCGACCGTAATCTTCTTCGACAGGTCGCCGTTGGCCACCGCGGTGGACACCTCGGCGATGTTGCGCACCTGGGCCGTGAGGTTGTTGGCCATCAGGTTCACGTTGTCCGTGAGGTCCTTCCACACGCCGGACACGCCGCGCACCTCGGCCTGGCCGCCCAGCTTGCCGTCGCTGCCCACCTCGCGGGCCACGCGCGTCACCTCGGCGGCGAACGAGTTGAGCTGGTCCAGCATCGCGTTGACGGTGGTGCCAATGCGGAGGAACTCGCCTTTGACGGGCTGGCCATCAATCTCCAGCGCCATCTTCTGGGTGAGGTCGCCCTGCGCCACGGCCACCAGCACGCGCGCCACCTCCGTGGTGGGCTGCACCAGGTCGCCGATGAGCGAGTTGATGGAGTTGATGCTGTGGGCCCAGTCGCCGCGCACGTCGCCCAGCGACACGCGCTCGCCCATGTGGCCCTCGCGGCCCACCACGCGCTCCACGCGGACCACTTCCTGCGTCAGGGTGGCGTTGAGCGACACCACGGCGTTGAAGGCGCTGGCGATCTCCTCCATCACCGGGTCGGCGCTGCCGCCGGGGAGCCGCACGGTGAAGTCACCGCCGTGCACCGAACGAAGCGCGGCGAGCAGGGGCTGCAGCGGATGGCCGCCGCGTCCCTGGGCCCGGGGGCTGGACGCGCGAGCGGTCCCCCCCGGGCGGGAAGTGCCGTTCCCCGAAGGCTTGCGCGCGGAGGCCCGCTTGCGGCCGTGGGTAGGGGACTGGGGAACCTTGGTGTCGTCCAAGCGAGAAACCTCTGATCGGGATGAACGCTGCTGCCTGCCCTGACGCGGCGCCCGGGCTGGAGTGAATCTCCAGGGAGTTCGCGGGCTTGTCGATTCAATGCAGGCCCCGCGGACCCCTGAACGTTCACCAATGAACGCGGTGGTTCAGGAGGCCGGACCGCCCGTGAAAGGCACGGGACGCCGCGCCTCATACCAACATCTCAGGGGGCGGGGGCCGTGCACGGAAATCCATCGCAGCCGTGCACATAGAGGGGCCGTCCGAGGAGCCTCCGAGCAGGCATCCCGGACGGGCGCCTCGCCGGCTCGTACCGGGCCGTCTGGAGGTCCACCGCGAAAGCCTGCTCGGCGTCCTGGGCGCAGGCGATCAGCACGCGCTCGGGACGCTCGAGCCACCAGAGGCCCTCCACTTCACACGGCAGCTCCACGGGGAGTGGGGTGAGGGTGCGCGCTTCGTAGAAGCGGAGCGAGGCCCCGTCGAGCACGGCGGCGAAGGTGCCCTCCGCTCCCACGGACAGCCGCGCCTCCGCCCTGGACACCGGCGCCTGCCCCAGCACCGCGCCGTCAGGCGCCACCGAGACGAGCTGGCCCTCCGCGTCGAGCGCCAGCACCCCGCTCCCGTGGCTGACGAGCGACACCGGGGAGAAGTCGCCCATGTGCCGGGCCTCTGCCCCGTCGTCGCGCCAGAGCTGTCCAGCCTGCGACCACCAGAGGCGATTCTCCCGGTCGAAGGTGACGGCGCGTACACCCGCCAGGGGGAGTCGCCGGGAGCCCTCCGGCAGGGTGCAGACCGCCATGGCCTGGGCGCCATAGACGGCGGCGCGCGAGGCATCCGGCGAGACGGCCCAGCCCAGCAGGGGACGCTGCAGCAGGCGGGCGAGGCAGTGGTTCAGCGCGCCGAAGTGGGGGTCCGACGTGGGCGCGGAGATGAGGTAGGGCAGGCTGGTGGTGGCGACGTAGACGAGCAGTCCGAGCGCGGCGGCGGTGGCCACGGTGAGCGGCCATGGACCGGCTCGGCGCAGGCGGGCCTCCTTGGCGGAAGCGCGCGCCGCCTTGCCCCCAGACACCGGACTCTCCCGTCCACTCACGGCGGCTCCTCGCGGCGGCGTTCCCGACCTTGCCGGGGGGTGGTGTCAACAGCGGCCCGGCGCCACGTCCCAGTTCGTTTCCCCACGACAGCACAGAACGGGGCCGAAGGGTGGCCGTGTCATGCTGTTCTGAAGGGGAGACAACGCCCGCATGGTGAGGGAGAAGGCGCCGCGAATCGTGGGCCTCGCATACCTGGGCGCGGCTGGTACACCGCGCGAAGCGGACAGCACGCGGACGCCCTGGGTCCACACCATCGATGCCCAGCTGAGCGCTCGCCATGGCACTGCCGACCAGCACCTGGTGACGCTGAGCATCGACGCGTTCAATTTGCTCAATGCCCAGGCTGTGCTCCGTGAGGAGACGTTGCTGCCCTTGCAGTACCAGGCGCCACGACAACTCCGTCTCGGGGTCCGCTTCGCCTTCTGAGGCAGGCCTCCTCCGTCCGCAGGGGCGCCGGCTGCTGTTCGGAAATGTCGGGACATTTGCGGCGCAAAACCCCCGACAATTCCGAACAGCACGCGCTGAAACCCCGTCCAGGGGCGGGCTCACCGTGGGGCGGACTCGACAGGGGTTTCCTGAAGCCAACGCTCCCAACATGCGGCCATCCTCCTGGCTGTTCGCCTGTTCCCGCGCTTGCCGCCTCGCTCCCGGACCTCACCTTTGCGAGGCAAGGAGAAAGGAACCGACCATGCGACGCGCCATCACCCATGCCGCCCTGACCTTCAGCCTTCTTACGTCGTCGGCTGGGCTCGCCCAGTCAGCAAGCGGTGGCTCGGCCGGAGGCACGGCGACAGGCGGAACATCGGGCGTTGTCCAGCCACAGGACGCCTACGAACCAGGCAACTTTTCGCCTCCGCCGCAGCGGGCTCCTGGCGACTTGGGAAGAAGCTCGATGGACTCGATTGAGACCAACACCGGCGCGGAGCCCGTTGCCGCGCCACCCGCGGGCGCGACGCGCGGGTACACCCCACAGCAGGGTATCGGTGGCAGCGGGCAGCCCGAGACACCCGCGAACGCCGCCAGCGGCAGCACGCTGGGACCGCAGTCCCCCGCGTCGAACCAGGGCAGCCCGACAGGTGGCAGTGAAGCACCGACTGGCGCGACCACGGGCGGCGCGGTCAGCGGCGGCGCAACGGACACGCAGGAAGCCAGCGGCGCGCGGCCCGAGAACCTCGAGCAAGAGGTCGCGCGGCTCCGCGACCAGGTCCAGCGGCTCGAAGCCGAGGTGGACACGTTGCGGCGCGAGGACACGGGCACGGGCGGCTCAGGGACGCAGACCACTGCGTCCGACGCGGACACGGACTCCACGGTGCTGGCCAGCGTCGTCATGCAAGGGCGGGTGGCCTCCGTCGGGGAAGACCGCGTCGTGGTCCGCGACGCGGAGTCCGGAGACACCTTCAACCTGTTCGTCACCAACACCACCCGCATCAGCGCCAACGGCAAGCGCGTCTCACCGAAACAGCTCTCCGCGGGCACGCCCGTGCAGGCCGCGTTCAACTACATCGCGGACGGTGACACCTACGCCACGCAGATTCAGGCCTATCCCGGCCGCGGGCGCTGAGGCCTCGCGCATCCACGCCTCGCGTCCGGTGACACGGCGCCCCAGGGATGTGCCTGGAGCGCCGTGACTGAATCCAGCGACGACGAAGCAGGCGGCCTCACCACGGCTAAGCCTGCCCCTCCAGACTGGCCATGGCCTTGCCGATGTAAGCGAAGAGCGCGGGGTCCAACCCGTGCTTCGCCGCGACCTCGGGCTCCTGCTGATGCGTCGCGTTCAGCGCCCCTTCGATGCCAGGGTCGCCCCCCGTGAACGCCTTCAGCAGCTCCCGCCAGCGCGAGGCCAGCGAGCGCACCGGCTCGCTCGTGGGGTCCGTGCCCTGGTCCATCTCCGCGCGGACGCGGGCGATGAGCTGGGGCCACTCGGCCTCGACCTGGCGGATGGCCTCCTCGCCCAGGGCCTCGCGGCGGGCCTTCAACTGCTGGAGCTGCTCCGGCGTGTAGTGCTTCTCGAACATGATTCACACCTCATCCCGCCACGGCAGTGTGGCGTGATGAGGTGGGTACGGCCTCACGCGGCGTGAGGCTCAAGCGGATTCAGCGCTCATCATCCGGAGCGCCACCCGCCAGCTTCCGCAGCTTCGCGGCGAACGGGCTCTCCTCTCCCGCCCGCAGCGAGCCGCCCGCCATCCGCTGCCGCCGCGTCATCGCGAGGCCGCCCTCCGCGGGGCCTTCCAGCGACTCCTTCTCGAAGCGGTCCTGCCCACCGAGCGCGCGGCCCACGGGGCGCGATGCAATGACACGGCGGTTCGTATCCACGGACATGAAGGCCCCTTTCGAAGCAGCGGCCCGATGCTACCCCACCTCCGCACCGCTCGCAGCCCCGCCCCACGCCCCCTCCGGGTCCTCCAACGCGGCGCCGATGTCGCGCAGGACACACGCGGCGTCCTCCACGCCGATGAGCCGGGCGTCCCAGGTGCAGGTGAGCGTCATCACCTGCCCAGGCACCAGCGCGCCCGCGTCCAGCACGGGCTCCGTCCGCACCGAGCCCGGAGCCAACAGGAAGGGCACGCGCGTGTATGGCACCAGGGCCACATAGCCCCGCTCCAGCCCCAGCGAGCCCAGGCTCGTCACCGCCACCGAGCCGAACGGGTCCCACGGCATCCCCACCCAGCGCAGGTCCACGTTCAGCGTGAACCACACGAAGGACAGCAGCCGCAGCGCCAGTCCCATCAAGAAGCCAGGGAGGAGCGAGGAGCGCCGCTTGCCCCGTTCGATGACGGCATCCCGGCGCTCGCGGACCGCCTCGATGCGCGAGGCCATCGTCTCCGCGAAGGCACCCAGGGACAGCGCGTCCGCGCGGTGTACCGTGGCCGTCGTCAGGTCCGCGCGCCCGGTCTGCGCGGGCTGCACCACCAACACGCAGACGCCGACCTCCTTGCGCCGCCAGGGGCGATTCCAGCGCATCAGGACATTCGCCTCCGGATGGCGGCGCAGCGCATCCGCGGCGGCCTTGGCCACCAGGTGCGTCACCGTGAGGCGCTGTCCCGTGCGGGCGCGGAAGGCCTCGAGGAAGGCCACCGCCCGCTCCATGCGAACCTCCACCGCCGCATAGGCGCTGGGGTCTCCCGGCGAGCGCCACGTCCCCAGGGCGAGCTTGCGGAAGGCACCGGCGGGAGGTGCGGGTTGAAGGTCGAGGTGCACGGGCAGCTTCCGCCTTCGCACGGCGCCGAGCCCCCTGCAACCGCGCGGAGCCCTGCGCCTGGCCCGCCGCCCTGTTAGACAGGGGCTTCCCTCCCCCGAGGCCCCGACATGACGCCCATCGCCCTGGCCCTGTCTCTCGCCCTCCACGCCGCGCCAGCCTCCCAGAACATGCCCCAGCCCACCGCCGATGACTTGCAGACGTCCACCCGCGCCTGGCACGAGCAGCGCGTCCAGCGGCTCCAGGCGGAGGATGGCTGGCTCACCCTCGTGGGCCTGTTCTGGCTCAAGGAAGGCGAGCAGACAGCGGGCTCCGCACCCGAGAGCGACCTGGACTTCCCCGCGGGGACGCCCGCGAAGCTGGGCACCTTCACGCGGCAGGGCAACACCGCGCGCTTCCAGCCCGCGCCCGGCGTCACCTTCACCCGCGACGGACAGCCCTTCACGGGCGGCGCGCTCCAGTCGGACGAGAAGGGCACGCCGGACGTGCTCAAGCTCGGCGACGTCAGCCTCCAGCTCATCCTCCGAGGCGACAAGCTGGGCGTCCGCGTGAGGGACTCCGGCGCGGCGGCGCGCAAGCAGTTCCAGGGCATCCCCACGTACCCGGCGAGCAACGACTGGCGCATCGAGGCGCGCTTCGAGCCCGCGCAGACGCCTCGCATGTTGCAGGTGCCCAACGTGCTGGGGACCAGCGACGAGATGAAGGCCCCCGGCACGCTCGTGTTCACGGTGGCGGGCAAGGAGCACCGGCTGACGCCGGTGGAGGACGGCTCGGGCAAGCTCTTCATCATCTTCGCGGATGAGACGAACCGCGACGCGACCTACGGCGCGGGCCGCTTCCTCTCCGCGGACATGCCTACCGGCGGGCGCGTCGTGCTCGACTTCAACCGCGCCTACAATCCGCCCTGCGCATTCACGAAGTTCGCCACCTGCCCGCTGCCTCCGCGTGGCAACCGGCTCGCCACGCGCGTGGAGGCTGGCGAGAAGCGCTACGTGGACCACTGACGCCGGGCCTGGAGCAAGCAGCCCGGCACGCGCGTTCGCGCCTGGACGCTCCGTGCCCGGGAGGCTGGCGCATCCACGGGCTCGCGGACATTAATCCGACCATGCGCGCCTCTTTGACGCTCCTCCCCGCTCTCCTGGTGCTCGCCCTGTCCGCCTCCGCCTGCCGCAAGAGCCAGGCGCAAGGCACCGCGTCTCCCCAGGACTGCGTCCGCGTGGAGGACGACTGGGGCGCCGACGGCACCGTGCCCTTCAACGTCGAGGTGGTGGCGCGGGGCCTGGAGACGCCGTGGGGCATCGCGTGGCTCCCTGGAGGGGACGCGCTCGTCACAGAGCGCCCGGGCCGCATCCGCCTGCTCAAGGACGGCGTCCTCCAACCCCGGCCCGTGGCGACGGTCCCCGTCGCGGACGCCGCGGAGGGCGGGCTGCTCGGCATCGCGGCCCACCCGGACTTCGCGAGCAACCGCCAGTTCTACATCTACGTCACCACGGACGCGGGTGGCACCGAGGAGAACCGCATCGAGCGATGGACGCTGTCGGAGGACCACGCCACGGCGACGCACGAGCGCGTCATCTTCGGCGGCATCGCCTCCGCCACGTATCACGACGGTGGACGCCTGCGCTTCGGCCCGGACGGCATGTTGTACGCGGGCACCGGCGACGCGAGAGCCCCGGACCGCTCGCAGGACGCGAGCGACCCGGCCGGGAAGCTGCTGCGCCTCACGCCGGAGGGCGCGGTGCCCCAGGACAATCCCATCCCTGGCTCGCCCGCGTTCCTCACCGGCATCCGCAACCTCCAGGCCTTCGACTGGCGCGACGCCTCCACGCTGTACATCGTGGACCACGGCCCCAGCGGTGAGACGCTGCGCCGAGGCCACGACGAGGTCAGCGTCGCCCGGCGCGGCGACAACCTGGGCTGGCCCGGCATCTACTCGTGCGAGACGCGCGAGGGGCAAGTCACTCCGTCCATCACCTACAAGGACGCCCTCCCCCCGGGCGGCGCCGCCATCTACACCGGGACGGCCATCCCCGAATGGAAGGGCTCGCTGCTCATCGGCACGCTGGGCTCACGCCACCTCCAGCGCGTGGAGTTCGCGCCGGCTTCGAGCCGCGTGGCCAAACACGAGGTGTACCTGCGCGACACCCATGGCCGGCTGCGCGAGGTCATCATGGGGCCGGATGGCCACCTCTACGTCACCACCAGCAACTGCGATGGACGCGGGGACTGCGGGCCGGACAAGGACGTCATCCTCCGCTTGAAGCGCTGAGCGCGCGCCGTCAGAGCATCATCCCGCCCGAGGCCTCGACGCGCTGGCCCGTCACCCACGCGCTCTCCGGCGACAGCAGCATGACGACGGCATCCCCGATGTCGTCGGGTTGCCCCACTCGGCCGAGCGCGACCTGGGCGGCCAGGCTCCTGTTCAGCTCCAGGTTGTCCCGGACGACGCCGCCCCCGAAGTCCGTCGCCGTCGCGCCCGGCGCGAGCACGTTGACGGAGATCCGCCGGGGCCCCAGCTCCTTCGCCAGGTAGCGGGTGAGCGCCTCCACGCCCGCCTTCATGGTCGCGTAGGCGGCGTAGCCGGGGAAGGTGAAGCGCGAGAGCCCGGTGGAGATGTTCAGGATGCGCCCGCCATCCGCCAGCACCGGCAACAGCCGCTGCGTGAGGAAGAACGCTCCCTTGAGGTGGACGTTCATCAGCGCGTCGAACTGGGCCTCGGTCGTCTCCGCGAAGCTGACGTGGATGCCCATGCCCGCGTTGTTCACCAGGAAGTCCAGGCGCTCACGCCCGAAGTGACGGCCCAGCTCCGTCCGCACCGCCTCCACGAAGGCGCCGAAGCCTCGCGTGTCCCCCACGTCGAGCGGGAGCGCCACCGCCTTGCCGCCCGCCGCTTCAATCTGCTTCACGACCTCCGCCGCCTCCTCCACGCCGGTGCGATACGTCAGGATGATGCCGGTGCCCCGGGCCGCCAGCTTGAGCGCCATGCTCCGCCCCAGTCCACGGCTGCCCCCCGTGATGAGAGCCACGGGCATGTTCTTCGAGGTGCTCATGTCCAGTCCTTTCAGGTGACGCGGCGGTGCGCCGCACCTGTCCATGAATAGTGAGCCGTGTGTGGATTGAGAAAGCGGCTGCGCTCCGACACACTGTTTCGACTGGAGAAACAATGAGCCTGGACCTCGATTCGCTGAAGATATTCGTGAAGGTGGCCGAGCTCGGCAACTTCACGCGCGCGGGTGAGCACCTGGGCATGCCCAAGTCGCGGGTGTCCCTGCGGCTGAAGGCGCTCGAGGCGGAGCTCGGCTGCCAGCTCTTCCAGCGCTCGACGCGCGTCGTGCGACTCACCCCGGATGGGGAGGAGCTGCTGCCTCGGGCGCGGCGGCTGGTGCAGGAGGCGGATGAGCTCGGCGCGCTGTTCCAGGCGGCCAGGGGCTTGCGCGGGCGCGTGCGCATCGACCTGCCCGTCAACATCGCGCGCGAGCTCATCCTCCCGCGTCTGCCGGAGCTGCTGGCGCGGCATCCCCACCTGGAGGTCCTCATCAACACGACGGACCGGCGCACCGAGCCCTTCCGGGAGGGCTTCGACTGCGTGCTGCGCGTGGGCTCCCAGGGGGACTCGGAGCTGGTGGGGCGCAAGCTCGGCGTCCTGCGGATGATGAACTACGCCAGCCCCGCGTACCTGAAGAAGTACGGCACGCCGCGCAAGCTGGAGGACCTGGACCGGCACCTCGTCGTCCACTACTCCCCGGGGCTCGGCGCGGAGACGCCCTCCTTCGAATACCCGCACGAAGGCGGCTACCGCGAGTGGCCGATGCGCGGAATGGTGACGGTCAGCAGCGTCGACGCCTACGTCGCGGCGTGCCGGGCGGGGCTCGGCATCATCCAGATTCCAAGACGCAGGTCGCGTCCCGATGTGGGCGAAGGCGAGCTCGTCGAGGTCCTGCCGGAGCTCACCTGCAGGCCCATGCCCGTTTCACTCCTGCACACCTATGGCAGGAGCCTGCCGCGCCGGGTGCGCGTGGTGATGAACTGGCTCACCGAGCAGCTCACGAACTCCTTCGAGCCGCACGAGGAGGGCTGACGCCCGCCCTCCCGTGCCTCAGGCGCCGAGCTGCTTCAACAGCTGCTCGGCCTGCGCGCGCACGTCCTCGGCGCCCAGCGCCAGCGCCTGCTTCGCGTGGCGCGCGGAGAGCTCCTTGTCCGAGGGGAAGGTGCCCAGGGCCATGTTGAGGTGCGTGCCCGCGTCGTTCGGGTGCGCGCCCAGCACGGGCGCCAGCAAGGCGGCGACCCGCGCGTGCCCGTTGTCCTGCATCAGCACCACCGCGAGGTCATTGGTGGGGCCGGGGTCCGTCGGAACCGTGGCCACGGCCGCCTCCAGCAGCGTCACCGCCTCGGCGCGCTCGCCCAGGGCGAGGTGCATCTGCGCCAGCGCGTGCTGGGCCTGCCAGCTCCCGGGCGCCTGCCGCAGCACCTCGGCGAAGACGTCCTTGGCCTCGGCGAAGGCGCCGGCGCTCATCGTCGCCAGGCCGTGCAGGTAGAGATAGGTGGTGCTGGAAGGGTCCAGCTTTCGCAGCTCCAGGGCCGCGCGCTTGGCGCCCTCCGAGCTGCCAGCGGACAGGTACAGCTTGAAGAGGTCCTCCAGCACCGCGCGCTGGAGCCCACCCCGGGCCTTCTCCAGCGCCTGCGTGGCGGCCTGGATGGCCAGCCCGAGCTGGCCGCACGCGGCGTGGGCCCGCGACAGCATCAGCAGCGGCATGGCCTCCTGAGGCGCGCCCTCGGCGGCCCGCAGGAAGTGCGACACCGCGCCATCCGGCTCGTTCTGCTGAAGCCGGATGCGTCCCAGCTCGAAATGGACGTGGGTGCTGCCGGGTGAAATCTGGAGCACGGACTCGAAGGCGGCGCGCGCTCCAGCCAGGTCCCCGCGCTCGAACAGCAGCGAGCCCAGGTTGAAGCGCTCGAAGTAGCCCGCGGTGGGCGCGGCGGCCAGCGCCTTGAGGGACTCCAGCGCCTCCGGATTGCCCGCCTGCGCGCGCAGCATGGCGAGGTGCGCCTGCCCCTCCGTGTGGTCCGGCTTCGCCTTCAGCAGGCGGAGCACCGCGGCTTCCGCGTCCGCCGCCGCGCCGGTGCTCAGGTGCACTCGAACCAGGCCCAGGAGGCAATCCACGTCGTTTGGATCAATGGAGAGCCCCTTCTGGAAGCTCTTCACCGCGTCCTGGGTCTGTCCCGTTTGGAGGAAGCGCCCCCCGTCCTGAGCATGCGTCGAAGCCATGTATCAAGGTCTACCACGGGGTGCCGAGTCCCGGCAGTTCACGGAGCCACTTGCCCGTGTGGCCCTCGCCTGCTGGGGCGAGCGCCGCCCATACCCGCAGCGGCATCCGCGTTCGCCTCGAAGTGCGAGGGATGAGACTTCGGTGGGAGGTATCGAGGACCCACCCCCAGCCCTTCGAGCACCACGGACGCCTCAGGTGGGCATCGGCTGGCCCAGGCCCTTGCGCAGCGCCTCGTCGATGAGGCCTTGAACCTTCGTCTCCGCCTCCTTCATGCGAGAGTGGTGCTGCTCGCTCAACTTGGACTGCTCCAGGTGCAGGGCGTGCTGCTTCTCGCTGAGCTGGTGCTGCTCCTTGCTCAGGAGGGACTGCTTCTCGGCCAGTCCCGCCATCTTCGTCTCCAGGGCCTTCATCTCCTCATCCAGTTCGCGGTCCTGCTTCTCCAGCTCGGAGCGGCGGCGCTCGCGCTCCGCTTCGGGCAGGGCGTCCAGACGCGACTCCTCCAGGTGGAGCCCGGACTGCTTGTAGGCCAGGTCACCCAGCTTGCGTCCCAGCCCGCCCTGCTCGTGGCCCAGGGAGGCCTGCTGCTGGCCGAGCACCGCCTGCTGCTGGCCCAGGGCGCCCTGCTTCTCTCCCAGCGCGCTCTGCGCCTTGCCCAGCTCGCGGGTGGAGGAGAGCGCCTCGCGAACGGACTTCAGCGTGGCCGCGTCGCGGATGATGAACGCATCGCCCTTGCGGCGGACGAAGAGAATCGCTTTGTCCTTCTGCTTGAAGGTACGCGCCAGCTCCAGGTCGACCGTGCTGCCGTTCATCATCGCCATGCCGTCCGTGAGCAGCACGTAGCCGCTGTCCGGGTCGCCAGGAGGCGGCGGCGCGGGTGGAGTCGGAGGCATCGGCGGAACAGCGGCGAGGTGCGGCGAGGCCCTCACGATGTGCCGCTGCGTGACGACAGCAAGGCGCGGAGCAGCAGGCGCCCGCGGCGCTCCGGGAACGGATGGCGGCAGAGCAACGCTGGGCGGCACGGGAGGCACGGATGGCAACGCGGCAGGGCCGGGCGACGCGGACGGCGACGATACGGAGCCGGGCGACGCGGGCGATAACGATGCGGAGCCAGGCGACGCGGCGCCGCGCGGCCCTGACGCCGCCGACTCGGGCGCCAGGCGAGGTGTCCCCCCTGCTTCCCGTGCAACGACCTGGAAGGGCACCAGCGCGGCGACGCCCATGGCGGAGAGCGCCACCTTCAACAGGCGCCGGATTCGAGGGGGAACGGCATCAACGTGCTCCAGCATGCTCAACCTCCTGTGCAACGCATCAACGTGAGAGGACGCACCCAGCGCAGCGGCGGTGCCGGGAGTCCTGGCGATTCCAAAGGCGAGAATCAGCTCGCCGTAGTCCGCGAGCTCCGCATCCGTGAGCCGGATGGCCTCGGCGTCACACGCCTCCTCACGGGCCAGCGCGTACTCGCGAGCCGCCAGCCGCGCGAGCGGATGGAAGAAGAAGAGCGACTCCGCCAGCGCGGGCACCCAGCCGAGCCACAAGTCACCGCGCCGCAGGTGCGCCAGCTCGTGCGCCAGCGCCATGCGCAGGGCGGCCACGGGCAACCGTCGCACCGCCTTGTCGGGCAGCACCACCACGGGAGACAGCAGCCCCGTGGCCAGCGGGCTGGCCACCGACTCAGAAACAAGGAGCCCCGGCACGCGCCGCAGCCCCGCGGCCGTGGACAGCGCCCGCACCTCCGCCTCCACCCCGGGGTGAACCAACGGGCGCGCGGACTGGCGCAGGCGACGCACCGCGAGCCCGCCCTTCACCTGGCCATACACCTGCCACAGCACGCCAGCGCCCCACAGGACCAGGAGGCCCCCCACGGCGGCGCGGCTCCACGGGAAAGGACCACCAGGCTCGGCCACCGTGCCCGCATCGACAGCACCGGCCGGAAGCTCCGGCGTGACGCCACTGCGCGCGGCCTCCTCCTTAGACGTCGCGAAGGTCGTGCGCTCCGCAGTCACCTGCCCCTGAGCGTCCACCGCCCCAGGCCCCAAGACGAGCGCCACCGTCTCCCGCGCGGGAGCCCCGCTCCACCAGGCCTCCACCCGCGCCACGCCAGCGGCCACCGACGCGGGCAGCACCGGCAACGCGAGGGAAGGCAGCCACCCCAGCGCCACCACGAACCTCAGCGCCACCAGCCACCAGAGCCCCGCGCGCAGCGACGCCGGCAGCCTCGGCCATGTCCTCGCCACCGCCCACACCAGCGCGGCGCAGAGCGCCCCCTGCCACGACGCCCGCCACAGCCCCGACGACGCCCACGCCCCTGCGTGCGACAGCCAGTCCGTGCCCATGTCCCTATCCCTTCCGCTTCTTCGAGCGCAGCCGCGCCACGACGTCCTGGAGCTGCGCCAGGTCCTCGTCGGACACGTCCTTGGCCTCGGACAGGTACGCGGCGAACGGCGACAGCGAGCCCGACAGCGAGCGCTGCACGAAGTCCCCCACCACGTCCCGCAGCAGCTCCGACGCCGGCACGGGGGAGACGTACTGGAACACGCCCTCCACCTTGCGCCGCGTCAGGTAGCCCTTGAGCCGCAGCCGCTCCATGACGGTGAGGATGGTGGAGCGCGCCAGCCCCTGCGCCTCGCCGAAGCGCTCGGCCACTTCGCCCACGGTCGCCGGGCCGTGTTCGGCCACGTACCGCAGCACCAACAGCTCCTGCTCTCCCACCGGCTTCTTCATGGACCTTCCCGTGACGACAACTGTAGTCACAAAGAAGGTACGGCTGACTACAACCGTAGTCAAGTCGGACGAAAAGACAGCGGCGGCGGGCCCGTGGAGGCCCGTCCGCCGCTCGAGTCACCGCCGCTCAGCGCTGGAAGTCCACGCCGACGCCGGCGCCCGCGGTGACACCTCGCACGAGCGTGCCGTCTGGCTGGGGGAAGTGAACGGTTCCGCCGGAGCCCCAGGCATAGAAGTGGTTGAGGATGCGCTGGCGCAGCTCCACCCCCGCCGAGTAGCGCGGCCGGTCTCCCAGGCCCGTCAGCACCACGCGCGCCAGCGCTCGCGTCCTGCCGCCCGGCAGCTCGAAACCAGCGGACACGTCCGCGTCCGTCCTGCCGAAGCCGAAGTACTGCGCCGCCACGCTGCCCAGCAGGAGCAGCTCGTTGGGGTTCCCCTTCGCGACACTCAGCTCCGCGTAGCCGGCGAAGCCCGACGGCAGCACCTCCTCCGCGATGGGCGTCTCCGACAGACCGACGCCGGAGAAGCGGCCCAGCTCGTAGTCAGGGCCGAACATGCCGAAGCGGAAGCGGCCCCCCTGCTTGCGGCCCTGGACTGTCACGCTCACCTGCGTGCCGCTGGCCAGCTGCCCTTCCAAGGCCACGCCCAGCAATCCGCCGAAGGCCGGCGTGTAGGCCTGCGTGAAGCGCGCGCCGCCGCCCAGCAGGGCCCACGCGCGCAGCCGCTCACCCTTGTACAGGGCGATGTCTCCACCCACCGACGCCAGGGTGAGGTCGGGTGTCGTGCCGCCCGCGCGGCCCGCGTCATGCGCCGCGGACAAGCGGACGAGGTAGCGGTCGAAGTGCTTCGCGTTGTCATTGGCCATACGGCCAAGGTCCAGCAGCGCCTCGCCCGCGAAGATGCGGGCGGCGAGCACGTCGCTGGCCAGAACCTCCGCGCGGACCGCGCCCTTCACGAAGGTGAGCGAGCCACCCGCGGGGTGGTAGTCCGGCG
Organism: Myxococcus sp. AM010; assembly: GCF_013372585.1. Classification (NCBI taxonomy): domain Bacteria; kingdom Pseudomonadati; phylum Myxococcota; class Myxococcia; order Myxococcales; family Myxococcaceae; genus Myxococcus; species Myxococcus sp. AM010. Next base: position 24,027 of record NZ_JABXEO010000004.1, on the reverse strand, counting down.
CCAGCGTGTTGCTGTAGCGGCCCACGAGATAGCCGCGGCCCAGCGTCTCTTCGGAGAAGGGCTCGACGCGCAGGTAGACGGGACGGCCCTCCTGGCCAATGCGCAGCATGCGCACCACCTGCCCGAAGTCACTCAGCTCATCCCAGTCCTCACGGCGCATGCCGCCGCTGTAGTCCGCCTCGGCCGTGGGCGCTTCGTCCACCACGCGCAGCCGAAGGTTCGCCCCCAGCCGCAGCACGAAGGTCTCCCCGTGCGTCAGCCCCAGCGAGGGGTAGATGCGCGCGAAGAAGTCCTGCCCCCCGCCGCGAGGCCCCGATGGGAGGCTCAGGCCACCGACCTCCAGCTGTCCGCTGAAGCCGAAGCCCACGCCGCCCGGGTGGGAGCTGCCCGGAGGCGCGGGCTCATCCAGCCGCGCGGCGGAGACGGGGGCACCTTCGCCTCGCGAGGTCGAGGAGACGTCCTCTTCCGAAGACACCTCCTCCACGGTGGAGCTGCCGTCGTACTGCGTGGACACCAGGGCGAGAAGAGCGAAGAGGGGGGCGCCAGTCATCGTCCCCCGACTCTACCTGTCCATGGCGCGAGACGAAGCAGGTGACTGCATCCGCGTGTGGGTGACACTGCGGACCGTCGGCACACGCGCCCCCGCCTGGCGGCAGCGGGAGACGCGCGACCTTCACGCCGCGCTAACGGCTGCCGTCGACTTCAACCTCGTCGAGCTCCACTTCCTGCGTCTCTACGTCGCTGGCGTCGAGCTCCTCGACGTCGGACTTGCCGGAGCCGCCCACGCCCTCCTCCGGGGTCTCCTCACGCGGCTGGCCACCCAGGAGCGGGCCGTCCTGCACGTCGTACTTCTCGCCCTCCGGCGTCGTCACCGAGGTGCCCGCGCCCATGCCGGGGCCACTGCCACCGGTGGCCTCGCCGTCGTAGACGGTGGGCGCGTCCATCCGGTCGCGGCGCTCGTTCTCCGTCACGTCCGCGGCCTCACCGGCGCTGCGGTCATCCCATCCAGAAGTCGTGTCCACGGACTCGGGCGCCGTCGCCTCCGTGCCCGAACCACCGGTGGCGCGGTCATCCGCGCGCGTGTTCGCCGAGTTGCTCGAACAACCCCAGAAAGCCAGCGCCGCCACCGCGGCCATGAGAGGAAGCTTCATGGTGAATCCCCCTTGCGTGAGAGAAGTTGTGCTCTCGACAAGGTGGCGTTCCGCGCGGCAGGAACAACCCGCCGGCCATGCCCGTGCCTCCGGGCCCGTCCCAAGGCAGGCGGGCGGGCGGGGCCTTGGCGGCTTGCCGCCTCCGCGCGCGGCTACCCTTCGTCCTGCGCGCAGGGAAGGATGGCGCGGTGCGGACGCTCGGTGCCCGTGCCCACCAGCCAGCGCGACAGCAGGCGGACACCGGAGGCGAACAGCCCGTCCTCGGCGCGGTGGAGCGCCTCGAAGAGGGACTCGTCCAGCACCGACGCCTCCGGGTCGATGATGAGCTCCTCCGGCTCCAGCGACTTGAGCAGCGGGCTCTGGTCGAACACCGTCGACATCGGGTGGACGCGCAGACGCTGCAGCCCCATGACGGCCACGTCGTCCAGCCACTCCACCAGTCCGCTGTCCGCCGCGGTCAGCAGTCGCAGGGCCGCCAGGCCCTCCAGCCCCGAGTGCTCGGCCATCAGCGACACCCGGATGCGGCGGATGGCGCGCATCGTCGCGTCGTTCGGCGCCTCCGCCTCCCAGCTCAGGTTCAGCTCCGAATCCAACCCGAGGCTGCGGTTGGTGGTGTTCGCCGAGCCCAGCGTGAGGAAGCGGTCATCCACCACCATCACCTTCGAATGGATGTACGTGTAGATGTCCGCGCCGGTGCGCGCGTCGTGCCCCGCGGAGCAGTACACGCCAAAGGCATGTCCCGTCTCGTGCGCCACGCGCTCCAGCGCGCGCAGCAGCCGCACCTGGGCAATGCCCATGGCCAGCTGTTCACGCAGCGCCTCCGGCTGCTGCGGCAGCACCAGGACCACCTGCAGCCGTCCCCGCCCGGGGGACCGCATGCGCTTCACCAGCGCCTGGAAGATGGCCCGCGAGGAGAAGTACTGGTTTTCAATGTAGATGAAGCGCTCGGCCGAGCCGATGGCGTCCAGGTACAGCGCGGCCACCTCCTGCACCGCGGGCTGCGGCGGCAGGAGCGTCTTGCCGAAGGTGCGGCTGATGGCCACCGGACCTGGCGGCGCCGGCAGGCTCGGCGTGAAGTCCACGTCATCCCGAGACACCCGGGGCAGCCGCAGCTCCCCGCCGCCCGAGTGCGCCCAGCGCGCCTCGAACAGCTCCGCCAGCCGGTCCACCACCGGCCCTGTCAGCACGGACTGTACGTCATGGTAGGGGCCGTGCGGGTCCCTCCCACTGTCACAGCGCAGCTCCGAGCGCACCGGGTGGTCCCGGTCATCCCACCGGCAATCACAGACATCCATGCCCCCGGAGAAGGCCACCGCGCCGTCGATGACGACCAGCTTCTGGTGATGCGCGCCATACAACGGACTGGAGGCATCGAAGCGGAAGCACACCTGCCCGTTCGCCGTCCAATTGAAGATGAGCCGCTGCATCCACTCGCGCTCCATGGCGAGCAGCAAGCTGAAGTCCCACGCCAGCACGTAGACGCGCAGCTCCGGGTTGGTCCGGCACAGCGCGTCCAGCATCGGCAGCAGCCGTGACTCGCCGCGCGCCTCGCGAAGGTCCTCGCCTCGCAGCAGCGCCACGTCGCTGTCGAACTGCCAGCCGGTAATCGCGATGTAGTGACGGGCCTTCTGCGCGGCCCGGTACAGCTCCCGGTAGTAGTCGCGCGCGTCCACCAGCACGCCCGCGTCGCTTGCCTCCTCCACCGCCCAGCAATTCCGTCCGGGACTGATGATGCGTCTCACAGGTGCGTCCCTTCCCGTCCCCGCCTCGGCCACCCTCACCTGGCGCCACCGCCAGGCCCTCCTGCACCGCGCACGCCCCGGACTGGCGCGTGTCAGCCGACGAAGACGATGTGCTTGCCCGTGGCGACCGTCATGTCCTCGGAGGACATCACCTGCGCCACCTTCTTCACCTCGCCGCCCACCGTGTCGAAGGCCGCCGCGATGAGGTCACCCAGCGTCACCTGCACCTGGCGGGCGCTCCGGCCAGCCCCCTTCACCGCGCTCGCCGTCGACACCTTCATCTGCTGGGCCTTACGACGGATGACCTGTCCACGCTTCTGGGTCTTCGCCATGATTTCGTCTCCAAGGGTGAAGGGTTTGCTTGTGCTGCTCCCTTCAGCAACCGGCGTGCCGAGCGACAACCCCGCGATTTTCCGAGGGTCGGCTGCTTGCACCCCCGCCCCGGGGACCGGACTTCTGACTTTTTTTCAGCCCTGCCCCGGCAGCCTTCCGACGGAAGTTCTTCCAGGGGGGCCTGAAGGTGGCGTCCGGCCGCTGGGGCCCTTTCCCTGGGGCAGGTTGCCCCGCCGGGGCATCCCGCCCCACACGGCCCACGGAGGCCCGCTCCCGCGCGCCGCGTGGCCTCACGCCCACTCACAGCGAAGCCCAGGTCACCTGGCTTCATACCGACCGCGCGGGTCGTTATTGCGCCACGGGGAATCCCATATCGAATCTTTCGGAAAATTACAGACATGTGAGTCTATTTGAAAATATCGGGAAAAGCCGCTTCAATACGTGTCACTCCTCACGAGGGCGTTAACCGTATGGAATTGAAGACCCCCACCAGCGCCACCGCGCCGGCCCTTCAGCCCATGTCGTTCCAGGGCATCGAAGTCGTCGGCCAGTCGATTCTCGCCATCGTCAACGGCATGGAGCTCGCCCAGTCACGCGCGTTGCGCATCCTGGGGGAGAACGGCATCGCGCCGCTGAAGGCGGATGCCTGGTACCCCATGCCCGCCCTGCTGAAGTCGTTCCAGCTGGTGTTCGACAAGATTGGCCCCAGCACGGTGAGGACCATTGGCCGGAAGATTCCGGACAGCGCGCACTTCCCGCCGGACATCGACACGTTGGAGAAGGGCCTGCGCGCGGTGGACCTGGCGTACCGGATGAACCACCGCGGCAAGGGCGCCATTGGCGGCTACCGCTTCGAGCCGGTGGACAAGCGAAACGCGCGCATGGTGTGTGACAACCCCTATCCGTGTGACTTGGACCTGGGGCTCATCGAAGCCATTGGCGACCGGTTCCGCCCCAAGGATTCGCTTTGGGTGCGTATTGAACATGAGGCCAAGAGTTGCCGGCGACGCGGCGACAACGCCTGCACGTACAGCATCAATTGGTAGAGGCAGACACCCCAGGGAGGTCCATCATGAAGGAAGTGCTCCAACACATCGCCGTACGCGAGGCGCGCTTCGCAGCGCACCCCTTCTTCTCCGACATGCGGATGGACCGCCCCATTGAACAGGTGATGGCCTTCGCGCCGCGGCTGACGTTCTGGGTGATGACGTTCCAGGACGTGCTGCGCCTCAACGCGCACTTCATCCAGGACGCGCACCTCAAGGCGCTGGCCACGCGGCACCATGCCGAGGAGGGCGGGCATGACCAGTGGTTCGAGGAGGACATCTCCGCGCTCACCGGCGGCTCGCTCAGCATCGGCAGCATGTACGGCCGCGCGCACGTGAAGACGCGTGACGCGGCCTACGCCATCATCAGCGAGGTGTACCGCCCGGTGGATGACCGGCTGCGCATCGTCCTGCTGTGGGCGCTGGAGTCCACCAGCCATGTCTTCTTCAGCCGCACCGCCATCATCAGCGCGGCGCAGGGCGCGGACGACCGGCTGAAGTACTTCTCCGACCACCACATGCAGGCCGAAGCGCAGCACGCCATGTTCGAACAGGAGCTGGCGGCGGAGCTGGAGGCCATGCAGCTGGCCCCCCAGGTGCGCGCGGACGCCCTGGCCATGGTGGACCGCATCTACGCGGCGTTCGACACCATGTTCGACGGGCTGCGCGTCCACCTGGAGCGGGAGCACGCCGAGGCCCCCGCACCGGGCCTCCAGGCGCACACCGCCACCGAGGAAGTCCTGCCCCTGGAGCTCGAAGAGGACCTGGAAATCATCGTCCTGGAGGCGGACGGGGAAGCCCGCGCCGCCTGAGGCGGCGCTGGGGGACTACCGCGCGGGAGGGGAGAGCACGAGGATGAGCTCCCCGCCCACGTACTTGCCGGCCTTCTGGTAGACGGCGCCCTGGCGGCCCAGCTCCACGTCCAGCGTGGGCTGCCGGGGGATGGCCACGCGCACCGTGGCCGTGCCGTCCTTGATGCCAGACAGCTGCAGCGTCGCGTTGGCGCCGTTGGGCAGCTTCACCTCGGAGGCGCTCTTCGCGCTCACCGTCAGCACCTCCTGGGAGAGGCGCTTGAAGGAGGTGAAGCTGAAGTTCTGCTTCTGGAACTGCTCCTTCATCTTCTCCAGCTCGGGCGGGTCGACGTCGGTGCCCTTCTTCGAGGCGAGCACCACTTCGACCTGGACCTGGACCTTCGCGTCTTGTGCGCTGGCGACCATGGGCACCAGCAGGCCCAGCCCCAGCAGCGCCCACAGCATCCGGCCCGACGACACGTGTCTTCTCACAAGGAACCTCCCGACGGCCTGGGGGCGTCGGGAGCCGGGCGCGCGGGGCCGTTGCGCCCGCCTGCGTCTGACTGACCGACCCCCGTCTGGTCCTGCCGCTCACCCATCTCCGCGCCAGGAGACAGGACGTCCGAGTCCTCGTCCACCAGCCAGATGATGGTGCCCCCATTGTCCGTCTCCATCACCACCGGCGCCACCTCGGCGTTGCGGTAGGGCTGGATGGACTTCACCGTCATGCGCTCGGAGGCGTACCCCACCGGCGCCCGGTCGCTCATCAGCAGGGGCACTCCCACCAGTACCAGCACCGCCGCGGTGGCCAGCGACGAAATCATGGCAGTGCGCTGGTAGAGGAACATTTCGGACACTGCCAGCTTCAGCCGCTCCATGAGGGGCGGCTTGTCCGGCGTCACCCGCGCCATGACGCGCTGGGTGAAGTCCTTGAAGTCCACGTCGTCCACGGCCATGTCCAGGCCCACCCGCAGCAGCCCGGACTCCGCGCGCAGGTCCGCGGCCCGTCCGGTGCAGTCCCGGCAGGCCGCCAGGTGCCGCTCCACGTTGACGCGCTCGCCGGAGCTCAGCTCTCCGTCGACGTACGGGGACAGCATGGGGACGAAACGCTCACACGCGGGATTACCGGCCATTGATTCCACCTGCTCGCTGGAAGGGGCTGCGAAACTTGGGACGGGCAGGTCCCTCAGATATTCGAGGCGCGCTCACTCACTGCCCACACCGCTCTTCGCTTCGTCCAACTCCAGGTATTCACTGAGGATTTTCTGGACCTTGGCCCGGGCATGGAAAAGCCGGCTCATGACCGTGCCCTTGGGGATGTCCAGGGTGCGGGCGAGGTCGTCGTAGGACATTCCCTCGATTTCCCGCAGCAGGAGGATGGCCCGGTGCTTCTCCGGCACCGTGGCCAGGGCCTCCTGGATCTTCTCCGCCAGCTCGCGGCGCAGGGCGCTCTTCTGGGGATTGGTGCCCAGCCGGCTGCCCAGGGCGCCGATGCGGGCCTCGGACAGGTCCATGGCCTGGTTCTCGTCGAACTCCACGGCCTCGCCGCCCCCGCCACGCTTGCGGATGACGTCGATGCAGATGTTGACGGTGATGCGGTAGAGCCAGGTGTAGAAGGACGAGTCGCCCTTGAAGTGGTCCAGGTACTTGTAGACCTTGACGAACGCCTCCTGGGAGACGTCCATCGCTTCCTCCTTGTCCTTCAGCATGCCCAGCGCAACGGCGTACACCTTGCGCTGGTAACGCTCGACGAGGAGTTTGAAAGCGCGCTGGTCGCCGGTCCGGACGCGCTTGACGAGAGTGAGGTCGTCGGTTGCCAAGTAGGTGCGGCAACCTAGCACAAGCGGACACAATCCAAGGAGATTCGCACCGGCGAAGGCGCCGCCGCCGGGCCGCCGGGCCTAGAGGTTGACGAGCGCCGCCACGGCCAGCGCGATGGCCAGCAGCGCCAGCAGGGCACCGAAGGTCACCCGGTCCCACTGCCCCTCCGCCACCGCCCCGTCGTCCGGCCCCGAGCGGAAGCGGTGCAGCACGTTCCACAGCATCCGCGCGCCCAGGCGGCCGTTCGTTCCGCGCTGGCGCCGGGCGTCCCCGTCTTGCCGCGCGTCCTCCGATGAAGCGGTCTCCTCGCGCCGCGGTGCGGGCATGACCGGGCCATGAAAGGTCGTGGCCGCGCGGGTGCCGGCCGCCTGGACAAGCGCCTGCTCGTCCGGCCGGGCGGAGGCCTCCTCGGAGTGGCGCACCTCGGGAGGCGGCTCCAGCCGCACCTCGGCGGCCCGCGTCCGGGCCTCGGCGGGGGTGCGGGCGTCCATCACCCACAGGCCCCGCGTCACGCCGTCCTCGCCGGTGTGCGCGTCCCGCAGCTCGGCGAAGCCCTGCCCCTCCAGCGCCTCGCGGAAGGCCGCGCGCGCCTCCGGCTCCGGCGGGTGCCGCGCCGCCGCCGTGGCGTAGGCCGTGTAGAACGCCCACAGCCGCGTGGCCCGCTCCGAGCCCGACACCCGCGGAGGCGACAAGTGCGACGCCAGCAGCGCCGCGTCCGACGCGAAGCGCTGCCCCAGGGCCTCCTGCCCCGGCGTGTCCTCCAGCCCCGGGGGCACCAGCTCCGCCACCGACTTCACCGGCGCGCGCTCCTGGCCGCCCATGGGCGGGTGCGGGGGCGGCGGCACTGGACGACGGAAGTTGTCCCCCGGCCGGGGCGGCTGCGCCGGTGGGCCCCAGTCCTGGGGTTGGGGCCCCTGCACGCCCGGACCGTCGGGGCGTCTCGAGCCGCCGCCTCTCTCCAGTGAGCGGAGGGCGCGGTCAATCACGTTGGGGATGCGGAAGGAGGACATGGGCAATGCCTCACGCTGGCTTGGGGTCCCGGCCTGTTGATTCTCGGCGGACGGAAACGCCGGGTTGCGGAGGGGCCTACTCGCCCTCGCGCTCCACCTCGATGGGCGTCGTCATACCGTTGGCATCCAGACGAACGCGGTAGAGGGAGTTCAGCCCGTCGCCGTCGAAGTCCCCCCGCGCGAGGCAGGACACCTCCGGCTCGCCCACGGGGCTCTCCTGGACCACCACCTGGTACTGGAAGTGGACCTTTCCGTCGGGCTCGAAGCCCAGCCGGTGAAAGGTCTCGTCCTTGGGGAAGGGCACGGCCCTGCCGCCGCGTGGAATCGCCTTCGGCGTGGGACCCGCGGTGACGTAGACGCCGTGCTCGTCGCGGTGGGCCTGGACGGCGTCACACAGGGCGAGCACGTTGACGCGGGCCTCGGCGTCGCTGGGGGATGCCGCCTGCGTGGCGGGGCGCCCTCCCGAATACTTCTGCATCAGCATGTAGCCCGACACCGCCACGAGCGCGACGAGGATGAGGATGGGATGGGCCGGCTTCCGGACCGGTGTCGAGTCATTCCAATCATCCATTGCAGCCTCCTCGCGCCCAGTCACGCGGCTGGCGCAGCACCTCCACCAGCCGCGCCTCCGGGGTGCCGGGCTCGGGGTGGTGGTCATAGCGCCAGCGGACCTGCGGCGGCAGGGACATGAGGATGGACTCGGTGCGCCCGCGCGTCTCCAGGCCGAAGACGGTGCCCCGGTCATAGACGAGGTTGAACTCCACGTAGCGCCCGCGCCGCACCTCCTGCCAGAAGCGCTGCCCCTGCGTCACCGGCGTGTCCTTGCGCCGCTCGGCGATGGGCAGGTACGCGTCCAGGAAGGCCCGGCCGCAGTCCTGGATGAAGGCGAACTCCTTCTCCAGCTCCCCGCCCATGTTCTCGAAGAAGATGCCGCCCACCCCGCGCGTCTCCTCGCGGTGGCGCAGGTAGAAGTACTTGTCACAGGCGGCCTTGAAGCGCGGGTAGTAGCCGGCGTCGTGCTTGTCACAGGCGGCCTGGTGCACGCGGTGGAAGTGCGCCGCGTCCTCTTCATAGAGGTAGTAGGGCGTCAGGTCCGCGCCGCCGCCGAACCACGCCTTCCCGCCCTGGTGGATGAAGCGGTAGTTGGCGTGCACGGTGGGCACATGCGGGTTGCGCGGGTGCAGCACCAGGGACATGCCGCCCGCCCAGAAGTGGCGGCCCTCGCCCTGGAGCTTCTGCGCGAACTGCTCCTCCAGCTCGCCGTACACCACGGACGTGTTGACGCCGGCCTTCTCCAGCACGGCGCCGTCCTCCAGCACCCGGCTGCGTCCGCCGCCACCGCCCGGCCGGGTCCAGGAGTCCTCGCGGAAACGCGCCGAGCCGTCCAGCCGCTCCAGGCCGCCGCAGATGTCGTCCTGCAGCGACCGGATGAAGCCCGTCATCCGCTCCTTGAGGCTCTCCACGTCCACCGTCGTCATTCGCGCTCCCGAAGGCTCGGCGCGCAGGGGCGCCCGCGTCAGGCCTACACCAACTTCCCGGCCCCGGGGAGAACTCCCGCGCGCTACTGCTGCATCGAGTATTCGTCCGGGGCCTCGAAGTCCACGGGTGGGACGGCCGGCGCCATCTGCCCCGCCGCGTCGAAGGCCTGGATGCGGGCCCGGTAGCTGCGGCCGTCCTCCATGGCGAAGGTGCCGCTGCAGGCCTCATGGCCGATGAAGGCGGTGTTGTTGCTCACCGGCACCACGTACTGCTGCACGCTGGGGCCAGGGCGGCGCGGCTCCAGCTTCACCACCAGGTACGCCGGGCTGGACTCCTTCAGCGACAGGTTGAGGCGCACGAAGCGGGCGGTGCCCTGCGCGGTGCGGCGCAGGAAGCCCTCGGAGACGGCGGGCCGCTTGAGCCAGCGAGGGGCCGCCTTGTCCGGCCCCGTGCCCGTGCGCCACTCGGGCAGCATGGTGCCCCGGCCGTTGAGGAGCGCCACGTTGGGCAGCGACTCATCCACGCGCAGCGTGTAGCGCTTGTCCTCCTCCATGGCCCCGGCCGGCTTGAGGATGACGGTGACGCGGCCCAGGCTGCTCTCCCAGCCGCGCCGCACCGCCACCTCGACGACGTGGCTGTCCGACACCAGCCGCAGCTTCTTCCCCACCAGCGCGGCCACCTGGGGGCGCGCGGTTCCGACGCCTTCCAGCAGGAAGCGGGAGTTGGTGGGGATGATGGAGCCCGGTGTAGGGAAGAGCTGCACGCCATCCCCCAGGCACTGAGCCGCGGCGGAAGAGGCGTAGAGCGATACGAGCAAGGGGACCAGGAGTCTCAGCACCATGGCCCAAGTCTGCGCGCCACCGGGCCCGAAGGCCAGCGAAGCGGCCGTGGAAACACACGACGTGCGGGTTGCTCCCGGCGAAAACGGCGCTCAGTGCATGCCGCCGTCTTCCTCTGGAACCGCGATGGGGCCGAACTTCGCCTCGTAGCGCTGGATGTTGTCCTGCATCGCCGCCACCAGGCGCTTCATGTGCTTGGGGTTGGTGATGATGCGCGAGCGCACCCGGGCCTTGGGCTGCTGGGGCTGGACGTAGATGAAGTCCAGGGTGAACTCGGTGTCGGAGTGGTTCACCAGGGCCATGTTGACGTACTGACCATTGGCCACGTCATCGTCCAACTGAATCTGCAACTGCATGTCCGGGGGCTTCGGAGTGTCAGCCATGAGGCAGGGGGCATAGCGCCTGCGCTCGCGCGTGGCCAGTGTCACGGCGTGAGCCCGCTCTCAGAAGCCGCCCCCATGGACCCGCGAAAGACGGCGCCCTTCGAGCTGGGCCGGGGCGAGGACGCGTGCCTGCTCCTGCACGGCTTCACGGGGAGCCCCTGGGACGTGCGGCCCCTGGGCGAGGCCCTGGCGGCCCGAGGACTGCGCGTGGTGGCGCCGCGCCTGCCCGGCCATGGCACCACCCCCCGGGCCCTGCTCGACGTCACCTGGCGTGACTGGCTGGCGGCGGCGGAGCACGCCCTGCACGCGCTCCGGGGTCACCGGAGTGTGTTCGTGGCGGGCCTGTCCATGGGCGCGCTGCTGGCGCTCGAGCTGGCCGCGCGGCATCCAGCGGAGCTCCGGGCGCTGACGCTGGTGGCGCCCGCGGTGCGCTTCCGGGGGCCGCGCATGTTCCTGGTCCGGCAGCTGGCGCGCACGCCCGTTCTGGAGTGGACACACCCGTGGGTGGAGAAGACGGGCACGGACATCTCGGACCCGGAGGCGCTGGCCCAGGCGCCGGTGCTGCCCGCCTTTCCCGTGGCCCGGCTGCGTGACGTGTGCGCGTTGCAGACGCTGGCCATCCGGGACGCGGCCCGCGTGCGCTGCCCCACCCTGGTCGCGGTGGCGGAGCAGGACCACGTCGTGGACCCGGAGGGCGGGCGGTGGCTCGCACGGCGCCTCACCGCGGCGCCGTCGGTGCGCGTCCTGTCCCTGCGGCAGGGGTTTCACGTCATCCCTCGGGACACGGCGGGGCCCTTGCTGGCGGCGGCGGTGGGCGACTTCCTGGCGCAGCAGCGGAGCGCCTCGCGGTGGGAGTCCGCGTCGCCCGCCGCTGGCGCCTGAGTGGGGTGCGGGCATGCGCCGAAGGTCGAGCGACGGACAGGGCATCCGTGTATGGAGAAGCCCCCATGTCCCCGCCCGACTCCCCGCCCCTGGTCGAACTGCGCGACGTCACGAAGGCCTACGCCGAAGGCGACACCACGCGCGAGGTGCTCTCCGGCGTGCGGCTCTCCCTGCGCCGAGGCGAGTTCGTGGTGCTGCTGGGGCGCAGCGGCTCGGGCAAGTCCACGCTGCTCAACCTCATCAGCGGCATCGACCTGCCCAGCCAGGGCGAGGTCCGCGTGGATGGCCGCGACCTGGGACGGCTGAACGAGCGCGAGCGCACGCTGCTGCGGCGCGAGCGCATCGGCTTCATCTTCCAGGCCTTCAACCTGCTCCCCACGCTGACGGTGGAGGAGAACGTGCGGCTGCCGCTGGAGCTCAACGGCCATGGCGGCGCGGAGGCCAGCGCGCGGGCGCGGGCGTTGCTCGAACAGGTGGGGCTCGGCACGCGCGCCAACAGCTTTCCGGACCGGCTGTCCGGCGGAGAGCAGCAGCGCGTCGCGGTGGCCCGCGCGCTGGCGCATGAGCCGCCGCTGCTGCTGGCGGACGAGCCCACCGGCAACCTCGACGAGGCGACGGGACGGCAGGTCCTGGACCTGCTGGAGGCGCTGACCTGGAAGGGCAACACCTGCGCGCTCGTCGTCACCCACGAGCCCGGCCTGGTGGCCCGCGCCCACCGCGTCCTGACGATGGAAGGCGGCCGGTTGGTGGAGGTGGAGCACACGCCCACCCGCGTGATGAAGGAGGCCCTGTGAAGGGGCTGCTGGTCCGCTCCAGCCTGCGCCACCTGGGCCGCCACCCGTGGCTGACGGCCCTGTCGCTGCTGGGCATCGCGCTGGGCGTGGCGGTGGTGGTGTCCATCGACCTGGCCAGCGGCAGCGCCCTGCGCGCCTTCGAGCGCTCCACGGACGCGGTGGCCGGACGCGCCACGCACCAGCTCGTGGGCGGCTCCACGGGCGTGCCGGAGGCGGTGTACCAGGCGCTGCGCGTGCGCCCCGGCGCCCCCGTGGCCGCGCCCGTGGTGGAGGGCTACGTCCAGGCGGCGGTGGGCGACAAGCGCACGCTCACCGTGCTGGGCGTGGACCCCTTCGTGGAAGGGCCGTTCCGCGACTACGCCCGGGGCGAGGCGGTGGGCAACGTGAGCGCGCTGCTCACCGAGCCGGGCGCGGTGATGCTGAGCGCCCGCGCCGCGCGCGCCCTGGGCCTGTCCACTGGCGACGCGCTGCCGGTGCGCCTGGAAGGACTGGAGAAGCCGCTGCGCGTGGTGGGACTGCTGGAGCCCGCGGACGAGGACACGGCGCGGGCCCTGGAGGCGCTGGTGCTCACCGACGTGTCCACCGCGCAGGAGCTGCTGGGGCACACCGGCCGGCTGACGCGCGTGGACCTGCGGCTGACCGGCGGCGACGCGCAGGCGCAGGCGCTGGCGGCCACGCTGCCACAAGGCCTGGAGCTGGTGCGCGCCGCCGCGAGGGCGGGCACGGTGGAGCAGATGACGCGGGCCTTCCGCACCAACCTCACCGCGCTGTCGCTGCTGGCGCTCGTGGTGGGGATGTTCCTCATCTACAACACCATGACGTTCTCCGTGGTGCAGCGGCGCGGCCTCTTGGGCCGCCTGCGCGCGGTGGGCATCACCCGCCGCGAGCTCTTCGCGCTGGTGCTGGGCGAGGCGGCCGTGCTGGGCGCGGCGGGGACGGTGGCGGGGCTGCTGCTGGGTGTGCTGCTGGCGCGAGGGCTGGTGGAGCTCGTCACCCAGACGCTCAATGACTTGTACTTCGTGGTGAGCGTGCGGCGGCTGGCGCTGGAGCCCTTCACCCTGTTCAAGGGCCTGGCGCTGGGGCTGGGCGCGACGCTGCTGGCGGCGCTGGTGCCCGCGTGGGAGGCCGCGCGCTCGCCCCCGGTGACGACGATGCGCAGGTCCACGCTGGAGGACGTGTCGCGCGGACGGGCGCCCCGGCTGGCGCTGCTGGGCCTCGGGGTGCTGGCCGCGGGCGCCGTGCTGCTGCGGTGGCCGACCCAGGCGCTGCTGCCCGCTTACGGGGGCCTCTTCTCGGTGCTGCTGGGCGCGGCGCTGCTGGTGCCCTGGGCCACGCAGACGGTGTCCTCGCTGGCGGCGCGGCCGCTGGGCCTGGCCTTTGGCCTGCTGGGGCGCATGGCCGCGCGCGGCGTACACACCAGCCTCAGCCGCACGTCCGTGGCGCTGGCGGCGCTGATGGTGGCGGTGGCCACCACGGTGGGCGTGGGCCTCATGGTGTCCAGCTTCCGGGGCACGGTGGTGTCGTGGCTGGACACCTCGCTCCAGGCGGACGTGTTCATCTCGCCGCCATCGCTCGTGGCGCGGCGCGGAGGCGCGACGCTGCTCCCCGGCCTGGCGGAGACGCTGCGCGACACGCCGGGCGTCGCGGGCAGCAGCACCCTTCGCGTGGCGAACGTGCGCGTGGACGGCGTGCCCACGGACCTGATGGCCGTCGACTTCTCGCGCACGCCGGTGCGGCCCTACACCTTCAAGCAGGGAGACGCGGAGACGGCGTGGCGCGAGCTGGAGTCCTCGCCCGACACGATTCTCGTCTCGGAGCCCTTCGGCTTCCACCGCAACGTGGGCCAGGGGGACACCGTGCGACTGGCGACGGACCAGGGGCCCCGCGACTTCCGCGTGGTGGGCGTGTACTTCGACTACGGCTCCGACGTGGGCACGCTGCTGATGCCACGCACCACCTACGAGCGCTGGTTCGACGACCGGGGCATCAGCGGCGTGGCGCTGTACGCGGCGCCCGGCCAGGACGTGGACGCGCTGGTGGCCTCGGTGCGCGAGCGCGCCGGAGACACCCAGGCGCTGCTGGTGCGCGCCAACCGCTCGCTGCGGCAGGCGTCCCTGGACGTCTTCGACCGCACCTTCACGATTACGCAGGTGCTGCGGCTGCTCGCCATCGGCGTGGCCTTCGTGGGCGTGCTGAGCGCGCTGATGGCGCTGCAACTGGAGCGGGCGCGCGAGTTCGCCGTGCTGCGCGCCACCGGCCTGACGCCGGAGCAACTCTGGGGGCTGGTGTCGCTGCAGACAGGGCTGCTGGGGCTGCTGGCGGGGCTGTTCTCCGTGCCGCTCGGCGTGGGGCTGGCCTACGTGCTGGTGCACGTCATCAACCAGCGCTCCTTCGGCTGGACGCTGCAACTGGCCCTGACACCCCAGACGCTGGTGCAGGCCGTGGCGCTGGCGCTGGTGGCGTCGGCGCTGGCGGGCCTCTACCCCGCCTGGAAGATGGCGCGCGCCAATCCCGCGCTGGCGCTGCGGGAGGAGTGACACATGAGCAACGGCCGGGGACTCATCGTGGGGACGGCGGTGGTGCTGGTGGGACTGGCGGCGGCGGTGGTGGCGGTGACTCGCGAGCGCCCCCTGCCCGCGCTGCGCCAGGGCGGCACGCTGACGGTGGCCGGCGCCATGAGCGGCGGCACGGAGGGCTACGCGCGCGCGGTGGAGCCCCGGGACTTCCACTTCCCCCAGGACCACGGCCCGCACCCGGAGTACCGCACGGAGTGGTGGTACTGGACGGGCAACCTGGAGACCGAGGACGGGCGCGCCTTCGGCTACCAGTTCACCTTGTTCCGCAACGCGCTGGCCCCCGAGGCCGCGCCGCGCGACTCCGCCTGGGGCACAAGCCAGGTCTACATGGGTCACTTCACGGTGACGGACGTGGCCGGTGGCGGCTTCCACGCCTCGGAGCGCTTCAGCCGCGTGGCGCTGGGGCTGTCCGGCGCCGCCGCGCACCCCTTCAAGGTGTGGCTGGAGGACTGGGAGGCGGCCAGCGCGGGCCCGGCCACCTGGCCCATGCGGCTGCGCGCGCAGACGGACACCGTGGCGCTGGAGCTGCTCCTGGAGCCGGGCAAGCCGCCGGTGCTCCATGGTGACCGGGGCCTGAGCCAGAAGAGCGCGGAGCGCGGCAACGCGTCCTACTATTACTCCATGACGCGCATGCCCTCGCGCGGCACGGTGCGGGTGGACGGGCGCACGTACTCGGTGACGGGCCACAGTTGGATGGACCGCGAGTGGAGCACCAGCGCGCTCGGCGGGAACCAGGTGGGCTGGGATTGGTTCTCGCTCCAGCTCTCCGACGGCAGCGAGCTGATGTACTACCAGCTCCGTCACCGGGACGGCGCGCCGGACGCGTTCAGCTCCGGCCTGTGGGTGCCCCCCGAAGGCATGGGTGAAGCGGTGCACGTCGGCCGCGACGACATGCAGCTCACGGTGCTGGACACCTGGAAGAGCCCGCGCAGTGGCGGCGAGTACCCGTCACGCTGGCGCATGCAGGTGGACTCGCTGGGCCTGGACCTCACCGTGACGCCGCGCCTGGCGGACCAGGAGCTCCCCGTCACCGTGCGCTACTGGGAGGGCACGGTGGGCCTTGAAGGGACGCGCGCGGGCCAGCCCGTCACGGGGCGCGGGTACGTGGAGCTGACGGGCTACGCGGACACGCAGGCGGCGCGGCGCAGGGAGTCCCAGGCGCGCGGCACGCCGGATGCGGAAACCCCGCGGAACATCCGGTAGCCAATCCTCGCCTCCAACCCGGGGGCATCCCGTTCGCCAACTCCAGACAGCCGGAATCGCCGAACGGCCAGGGCAAACGCTTTGCCGCCTGCCTGGATTGCCCGGTCCTCCGCTCCAGTGGCACGAAGAAGGTGTCAGGGGCCTTCACCGGCGCATGCCCGGTGAGAACGGGAGCGGACCATGCAACGGATGCGAGCAAGCTTTCTGATTCGAGGCGTGGACGGCAGGCTGCGGCACGGCAAGGCGCTCTTCTCGGGCCTGGCGTATTCCCTGAGGCACGACGGCACGCTGGACTCGCTGATGGCGGTCTCGGAAGGTGTCCTCACCGGCCCCTCCGCCGACTGGCTCCCGCTGCCCGAAGGCGGGCTGCGTGTGAACAGCGCGCTGCTGGAGCTGCCCGAGGACTACGGCCCCCGCCTCTTCCAGGGCCGGCCCTTCACGGGCGTCGCCCATGCCTTCACGCGCAACGGCTACTGCACCTCCGAGGTGGAATACGCGGGGGGCTTCGCCACCGAGGTGGCCGAGCAGCGCTGGTACGTGTCGGGGCAGCCCAAGATGCGCGTGGACGGCGGTGAGTACACGTCCTGGTTCCCCGACGGACGCCTCCAGCGACGAGGCTTGAAGGGCGAGCTCGTCTACGGCCTCAACACGCGGGACGACGGCCACCTGCGGGAGCTGGTGCTACGGGACGCGAGCTTCCTGGACATGGAGCTATTGAGCGCGCTGACGCCGGCGGAGGAGTTCCAGATGCTCGGCGGCGCGTTCGACACGGCGATGCTGCACACGCTGCGGGAGCAGACGGACATCGGCGCCGTCCCGAGACTCCGGCTGGTGCAGACCCGCGTGGGCGCGGAGGGCGTCGAAATCCTGGCCGCCTTCAAGAACCTGCGGGAGGTCTGGTTCGACGGCAACCCGGGCCTGGGACTCCAGGAGGCCCGGAAGCTCGAGCGGCTCCGGCCCGGCTGCGTGGCGCACCACGTGGACCCCGACGCGCTCCCGCCCGTGCGCAGGCCTCGCGCCCTGTCCTCCGCGGCCAGCGGACACACGGCACGGCCCCGGGGGTGAGGCGTCCAGGTTCCCCGTGAGGGCAGCGCGGGGCCCTACCGCTCCCTCTGCCTTTCCCTCCCCCCATCGAGGCTCGCCATTCAATCCCTGGCACCTTGCTTGCCTCTGGAGTCAGGACGCGAAGTGACGCGTCCAAAGACAGACTCCGGAGGCGGACCCAGGTATGAGCGGACTTGAACAGGGCAAGTGGTGGGCGGGCGTGCTCGGGCTGACGTTGCTGCTGAGCTGTCATGGCGGCGAGCAGCTCCAGTCGCCGCCGTCCACGGACGATGGGATTGGCGACGAGAACGAGCCACCACCACTCGAGCAGCCGGGAGACCCGCCGCCGGGCGAAGGCGAGGACCCGCCGCCGGTGGAGCCCGACGCGGGCACGAATGGCCCCGTGGGCGACGGCGGCGAACCCATTCCACAGGACAACGCGAGCTGGCGCTTCTGGGGCACCGCCGAGGGCGGCCCTCGCGAGGTGCTGGGTGTCACCCAGGACGAGGGCGGCAACATCTGGGTCGCGGGCGGCGAGGACGGCCTGTGCCTCCTACGTCCGGGCGCCACCGCCCTGCGCTGCTACACCCTGGCGGACGGCCTGAAGCCCTGGGCCCCGTGGAAGGGCAAGGACCCGGCGCCCGAAGCGCGCTACCTCAAGGTCCTCTCGGTGACGGGGGGCCCCGCGGACACCGTCTTCGTCGGCTACGAGGGCCGGCCCAACTGCGAGAGCGAGTTCTACAAGGCCCCCGGCGTGTTCGAGGACCCCGCCATCTTCAAGAGCGGTGACGCGGACCGCGTGGAGCTCCAGGCCGACGGGACGCTCCGCGTGGTGCACTACGACCTCCACTCGCCCGCGCACTCGGTGCCCGGCTATGGCCATCGCGAGAAGCTCTGCTCGGTGAACCGCATCGTCTGGGACAAGGCACGCAACAGCCTGTGGTTCGCGTCCAACCACGGCCTGGCGTGGGGTGAGCCCGACTACCAGGGTGGCGAGGCGTGCTCCAACGCCGAGGTCGTCGCCGCCAACGCGTGGGTCTACACGGGAGGCGAGCAGCGCCAGCGCTGCAAGTTCGGCGTCATGGAGCACATCCACCCCGCCATCGCGATGGGCGACGGCACCAGCGAGGACAGCCGGCTCGCCGGAGACGTCTGGGGCGTGGCGGTGCGGCCCGACGGCGACGTCTGGCTGGGCACGCACATCCGGACCACGCGGTTCAAGATCATGACCAACGCCGTGGGCCACGAAGGCACCGGCGCCCCATGGAACTTCGAGGCGGCGCGCAAGCAGAGCGAGGAGAAGAAGCACCGCGCCAACCGCATCGACCTGTGGCCGGACGCCGTGGCCGAGCCCCAGTACCCCACCCACGCGCAGCGCAAGGACGACCTGGTGAGCGACCTGGTGCTGATGCCGGATGGCACCGTCTGGGTGTCCAGCTTCGCGTGGGGACTGGCGAAGCTGAACGACGCCGGGCTGGTGACGGGCTACCTGCTGGAGGGCGACGGCGACCGCAACATCTCCTCGCTGGAGTTGGACTCGCGCGACGGCAGCCTCTGGGTTGGCCACCGCTGGGGCAGGGGCCTGACGCGCCTGCACCCCGATGGGCAGCTGAGCAGCCACAACCGGGAGCTCGGGGGGCTGTCCGCCCTGCCCGTCTGGGACATCCAGATGGTGGGCAGCGGTGACGCCCGCAAGGTGCTGGTGGCCTTCAGCGCCCAGCGGGACGCGGCGGGCACCATCGTCCGCCCCGGCGCCATTGGCATCTACAGCGGGAAGTAGGCAGACCGCCTGGCTGCCTCCCGTGCCTGCCAGGGGCGCGGGAGGCACTTCCTCCGGCCAGGGCTGCCCCCGGCGGAAAGAAGCGTCAACTTGAGGGCACTCCGCGTTCGCGGGGCGTCTCCGCCCGGCGGGGGCTTTCAACGCATTGACGAACAGAGGAGCCACCATGTCGCTACTGGGCAACATCTTGGGGAATCGTCGCAGCTCGGGCTTCGGTGGATGGAGCCGCGGCCGGAGCAGGTATGGACGCCGGGGTTACGGCCGCGGCCGGGCGGCCTCGGGCGGCCTGCTCGGTGGCTCGCTGGGCCGCATCGCCCTTGGCGGGCTGGCCGCGTTCGGCCTCCGGAAGGTGCTCGGGAACCGGCGCGCCTCCGGCTACTAGCCGCGCCGCCGGGCAGGAAGCTCGCCTGCCCGGCCCGCCGACTGGAGTAGGGTCCCTCCCCGCTGGCATCCACCATAGGGAGGGCACACCCCATGCCGAAGGCGAAGTACGTCCTGGCCCTGGACCAGGGCACCACTGGAACGCACGTCTCCATCCTCGACACCAAGCTGCAGGTGGTGGGCCGCTCCTACAAGGAGTTCACCCAACACTTCCCCAAGCCGTCCTGGGTGGAGCACGACCTGGATGAAATCTGGGCCAGCAGTGAGTGGTGCATCGCCCGGGCGCTGAAGGACGCGGGCCTTCGCGGCAAGGACATCGCCGCCATCGGCATCACCAACCAGCGCGAGACGACGGGCCTGTGGATGCGCGGCAGCGGACAGCCGCTGTCCCACGCCATCGTCTGGCAGGACCGCCGCACCGCCGAGCAGTGCCGCCGGCTCAAGGAGCAGGGCGTGGAGCCGCGCGTGCGCGAGGTGACGGGCCTGGTGGTGGACCCGTACTTCTCCGGCACCAAGCTGACGTGGATGTTCGACCACCTGAAGGGCGCGCGCGCGAAGGCGGAGAAGGGCGACGTGTGCTTCGGCACCATCGACACCTGGCTCGTCTACAAGCTCACCGGCGGCGCGGCGCACGTCACCGACGTGTCCAACGCCAGCCGCACGCTGTTGATGGATTTGACGACGCTCCAGTGGAGCGACGAGATGCGCGCGCTGCTGTCCGTCCCGGCCGCGTGCCTGCCGCAGATTCGCGGCTCCGCGGAGGTGTACGGCACCACGCGCGGCATGCGCAGCCTGCCGGACGGCATCCCCGTGGCGGGCATGGCGGGTGACCAGCAGTCCGCGCTCTTCGGGCAGGCGTGCTTCGAGCCCGGCGAATCCAAGTGCACCTATGGCACCGGCGCCTTCCTGTTGATGAACACCGGCTCGGAGCCGGTGCGCTCGTCGGCGGGCCTGCTCACCACCGTGGCGTGGCGGCTGGGCGGCACCGGCACCACCACCTACGCGCTGGAGGGCAGCAGCTTCATCGCTGGCGCGGCGGTGCAGTGGATGCGCGACGGGCTCAAGGTCATCAAGCGCGCGCCGGACATCGAGGCGCTGGCCGCCAGCGTGAAGGACTCCGGGGACGTCGTCTTCGTGCCCGCGCTGGCGGGCCTGGGCGCGCCGCACTGGCGTCCTGAGGCGCGCGGCCTCTTCGCCGGCCTGGACCGCTCCACCACCGTGGCCCACATGGCGCGCGCGGTGCTGGAGGGCATC
Organism: Myxococcus sp. AM010; assembly: GCF_013372585.1. Taxonomy (NCBI): domain Bacteria; kingdom Pseudomonadati; phylum Myxococcota; class Myxococcia; order Myxococcales; family Myxococcaceae; genus Myxococcus; species Myxococcus sp. AM010. The sequence continues at coordinate 3,518 of NZ_JABXEO010000004.1, read as the reverse complement.
GCGCTGCAGATTCATGACCTGGCGGAGGCCATGCGCCGCGACAGCGGGCGGGACATCCCCGTGTTCAAGGCGGACGGCGGCGCGGCGGCCAACAACCTCCTCATGCAGTTCCAGGCGGACGTGCTGGGCGTGCCGCTGGTGCGCCCGCGCAACCTGGAGACGACCAGCCTGGGCGCGGCGTTCCTCGGCGGCCTGGGCGCCGGCATCTGGGACAGCCCGGACGCCATCCGCCGCGCGTGGAAGGCGGAGAAGACGTTCAAGCCGAAGATGAAGCCGGAGGCCCGCGAGCGGCACCTGGCCAAGTGGAAGCGGGCCGTGGAGCGCGCGTGATGCGGGCGCCCCGCCCCCTTCGGTTGCTGACGGCGCTGCTGGCGGTGGGCACGGGGGTGGGGTGCCCCATGCGCCCCTGCGAGCAGCACCCGCCAGCGCCCCTCTTCGACAGCGCGCTGGTGGGCGTGGGCCAGCCGCTGGAGCTCACCGTCCCCGGCGCCTTCAACGAGTGCGCCTCCGCGAGGGAGGACCGGGCGCAGTCCGTCACCGTGGAGGTGAGGGACCCACAGAACCGCGTGGTCCCCGCCACCGCGGAGCTGGGGGGGCATGGCTCGTCCGCCATCGTGCGCTTCACACCGGAGCAGACGGGGCGCCACCACCTCGTCGTCTCCTTCGCGCCGGTGGGCAGCGTCCGCCAGTCCTCCCTCTACGTGGTGGAGGACCACGGCGCCCAGGCCCCCCTGGCGGAGCTCTCCACCGTGGTGGAGTGCCTCGGCGTGGACCGGACGTCGTCGGGGACGTGGCTGTGCGGCAGCCGGGCGCTGCGCGCGCCGGACCAGGAACCCCAGCCCCTGGGCGACTACTTCGCCCCCGCCGTCGTGGCAGACGACGTGGTGTGGGTGACGGAGGCCGCGCAGGTGCGCCGCTATGTCGACACCGGAAGCGGGCCCCTGGCGACCTCCGCCATGGCGCCCTTCCCCGCCACGGGCGCGCCCGCCGAGGCGCCGCCCCACGCTCGGCTCGCCACCGCGAACGAGCTGCTGCTGCTGGATGACACGCGGCTGCACCGCTACGCCTTCTCGGAAGGAGAGGGGCTGCGCGCCATGGGCTCCACCCCCGTCCCCCCATCACGGCATGCCACCTTCAACGATGGCATGCCCTCGCTGCTGATACGCGCGGGCGAGCGGCTGCTGGTGGTGCGCATCGCCGAGGCGCCGCCTCCCGCGTCAATGGCCATCGAGGCCTGCCCCTTCCAGGTCGACGCCGCGGGCGCGCCGCGGCCCGTCCCGGACGAGCCCTGCCAAAGCGTCCCCGGGCTGCCCGCGGGCCACGAGGAGGGCGTGCTGTGGGCGCACGCCGGCTCAGGCCCGGAGGGCATGGCGCTGTTCCGGTACTCGGCGGCGAGCGGCCGCCTGCGCCTGGAGGGCGTCCTGGAGATGACCGCCTCCTTCCAGGCGCAGGGCGCCAGGCGGCTGCGGACGACGGGCTTCGGAGTCCCCGTGATTTCCGCGGCCACGAGCGCCTCGGCTGCCTACGCCGTGCCCCGCTGGCGCGCGGAGACGGGCACCGTCGTCCTGGAGCTGCTGCCGTCCCCTCACGAGCGCCAGCCTCCCTTCGTCAGCGGGCGCTACTTCTACCTGGAGCACTGGAACATTCTGTACGGCGTGAAAGTGTACGCGCGGCCGTCCACACCTTGACGATGGACGGCGGTGGTAGAAAGGCGGCCATGGCATCCAAACCCACGCTGCTCGCCCCCGAGGCGCTCCAGTCCTTCCTCTCGCTGCACACCGAGTGGAAGCACGAGGGCGGGATGATTCGCCGCACCTTCGAGGCCCCCACCTTCCTCGCCGGCATCGCCTTCGTGGCGCAGGTGGCGCAGGCGGCGGAGAAGGCGGACCACCACCCGGACATCGACATCCGCTGGCGCAAGGTGACGCTGGCGCTCGTCACCCACGACGCTGGGGGCCTCACCGACCGCGACACCGCGCTGGCCACCGAGGCGGACCGGCTCTTCACGGAGGCCACGCGCGCGCGGTGAGTCCTTCCAGGTCGGTGGCGCGTCCGACGGGGCGCGGTGGCGGGGGGTGGAGAGCGTTCGGGTGCGCGCTGGTGCTGGGCGCCACGCCGGCGGCATGGGCGCAGCAGACGCCCCCGCCGCTGGAGCCTCGCCCGGAGCGGCTGTACCTCAACCCCGGCGCGCTGCTGGGCTCCGCGCGCATGGTGGCGATGGGCGGCGCGTACGTGGGCATCGCCGAGGGCGCCGCGGGGCTGCCCAGCAACCTGGCCTCGCTGGCGCACCGGGGGCCGGCCTTGGAGAAGGACTGGGACCTGGGCGTCACCCTGTCCTGGCTGGATTTGCCCTTCACCGGCTCGCGCAAGCGAGACGTGGACAACGACGGACAGCCCGACGAGTCCCACGACAGCCGGCAGCTCTTGGGCGGCCTGCTGCTCCAGTACAAGCGCTTCGGCATCGGCTTCGCGATGCGCAACAGCGTGGTGTCCTACTGCGCCACGGTCGCCTGCGCGGGGCCGGGTGAGCGCATCCGCGTGTCGCTCACGCAGTCGGTGCTGGCGGGGGCCATGTCCTTTGGCCAGGACGACTTCATCCTCGCGCTGGGCATCTACGCGGCGCAAGCCTCCTTCCGGCTGGACTCCGGAGGCACGGACCTGCGCTACGGCGACACGGGCGTGGCGGTGGACATCCTGTACCGGCCCCATGGGCGCCCCTGGCGCATGGGCGTGACGGTGCGGCCCGAGGTGGTCGGTGACTGGCGGCGCGAGCAGGACCAGGTCCCGGAGCTGGCGGGCCGCACCCTCTTCGGCGCGGTGGTGTCGCCCGCCATACTGTCGGTGGGAGCGAGCTGGCGCTTCGGAGAAGGGGCCGAGCGCTACAACCGCCTGTCTCCCGCGGCGCGGCGGCAACTGCTCGTGGAAGGAGACGCGCTGCCGGTGCCGGAAGCCGAACCCCTGGAGGCGCCCGCCGGACGCTGGCTCATCAGCGCCCAGGTGGACCTCATCTCCAGCGTGGACAACGCGGTGCCCGCGCGCACCTTCGCGTCCACGGCGGACGAGGCCACCGTGGGCAAGGGCACCTCCTTCGCGCCGCGCATCGGTGTGGAGCATGACACGGTGCCGGGCATGATTCGGCTGCGGGCTGGCGCGTACGCGGAGCCCTCCCCCTTCGACAAGCGGCCCGCGCGCCCCCACGTCACCGGCGGCTTCGAGGTGTTCGTCTTCCGCTACTGGGAGGACTGGTCCGTGACGGCCTCCTTCGACCTGGCGCGCCGCTACACCAACGTGGGCTTGTCCGTGGGCTTCTGGCGCTGAGTCACCCCGGGCGCACGGCCATGGGCGGCCAGGCAGGCAGACGCCCCAGTGGGTGTTGCTGACACAGACACGCATGTCGACCCTCCGCTAGGCGGAGCGGGGGACTTCATGCATCCAGGGTGGCGGTGGGTCCGGACCGTCGTGAGCCTGTCTCTTATACAAATCTGACGCTGCCGACGAATAGCCTTGTGTATGGTTTG